>CANRBQ010000005.1 GCA_947628905.1 uncultured Bacilli bacterium | reverse complement strand
TTTTGTCCTAAGGGTTATAACAAAAGTACAGGCAACCCTATATTTTTTTATAACTCTAAAAGGGCAAAGGGAGTTACTTTACCATTCTTTTCTTATGGAGGTTCTTCTCTTTTAGTATCTATGTTAAGTGTTGGAATAGTCTTAAATATCTCTAAAAAATAAAAAATGCCAGGAAAACATAAAGCTATATTTATACTTATATTTTCCTACAAGAAAATATATTGGCTTTTTTCTAATTTAATTATATAATAAATTTGGTGATAAAAAATGATAAAAAGAGAAGCTTATTTATCTAAAATTCGCGAATTCTATAATATTGATATAATTAAGATTATTACAGGAATAAGAAGATGTGGTAAATCTACATTATTATTACAAATAATTGAAGAATTAAAAGAAAACAATATTGATGTTAATCATATTATTTACATTAATTTTGAAGATGTAGAATTTTCTTTTATAAAAAATTATTTAGATTTAAATACTTATATTAAAGATAAAATTAAAGATCAAGAAAAATATTTTATGTTATTTGATGAAGTCCAAATGGTTGAAGAATGGGAAAGGGCTATTAATTCTTTTAAATCAACCTTAAATGTTTCAATATTTATAACTGGCTCTAATTCTAAAATTTTATCTTCTGAATTAGCTACACTTTTATCAGGAAGATATGTAACTTTTAAAATTGCTCCATTTAGTTTTAAAGAAGTTGTAGAATATAAAAAAATAAAAGAAAGAAGTGCAATCGAAGAAGCATTTAATGATTACTTACTCTGGGGAGGAATGCCTCAAAGATTCGAATTTAAAAGCATAGAAGGCATGCAAACTTATTTAAAAGATGTCTTTGATTCAATAGTATTAAAAGACATTGTAAAAAGAAACTCTATAAAAAATATAACATTATTTGAAAGAACTATGGAATATTTAGTAACAAATCTTAATCAAACTTTTTCTCCAACTAATATGATGAGTGTATTTGAAAGAGAAAAAATTCCTGTTTCTACTAAAACAATTTATGAATGTTTAGATTATGCTTTAGAAGCTCTATTAATGTCTAAAATTTCTACTTATGATATTAGAGGGAAAAGAATACTATCACGAAAAGATAAATATTATTTAACCGATTTAGGTTTAGGTCAAATATTAAATGTCAACAAAAAAACTCAATATGGAGCTTATTTAGAAAATATAGTCTTTAATGAACTTATTTTTAGGGGATATAATGTAAGTGTTGGAAATAATAATGGTAAAGAAATAGATTTTATTGCCACAAAACACAATCAAAAAGAATATTACCAAGTTGCATTTGAACTTTCTAATAAAGAAACAGAAGAAAGAGAATTTGGTGTATATAATAATATTCCAGATAATTACCCCAAATATGTTATATCAACTGATAAATTAGACTATTCCCAAAATGGTATAATTCATAAAAATATTATAGACTGGTTATTAGAAAAATAGTTAAAAATAATGGTAGAATAGTAACTTTACCATTATTTCTTATATTGTTAATGACTGAAAAAAAGTGGCAGAAATGCCAAAAATTTTCAATGGGAGATAATATGAAAGAAATAAAAAGAGATTTATATTTAAACAAACTAATAAATAGAAAAGAAAATAATTTAATTAAAATAATTACAGGGATAAGAAGAAGTGGTAAATCATATTTATTAGATCCAATATACAAAAATTATTTATTAAATGAAGGAGTTAAAAAAGATCATATAATTAAAATTGATTTAGATTTACGTAAAAACAAACAATTTTTAGATCCCGATTATTTAGATAATTATATAAGAAACAGTATTAAAGATAATGATACATATTATATATTACTTGATGAAATTCAAAAAGTTGAAGATTTTGAATCAGTTTTAAATGGCTTTTTAAAAATTCCTAATTTAGATGTATATGTAACAGGTAGTAATTCTAAATTTTTATCTAGCGATATAATTACCGAATTTCGTGGACGTGGAGATGAAATTAGAATCTATCCTTTAACTTTTAGTGAATATATAAGTGCTTATGATGGCACCAAAGAAGAAGCTTGGAAATCTTATATAACTTATGGAGGCTTACCATTAATATTAAATCAAAAAAGTGATGAACAAAAAAGAAATTATCTTATATCTTTATTTAATACAACTTATTTAAAAGATATCATTGAAAGAAATAATATTGTTCGTACTGATGTTTTAGATTCTCTTATTAATATTCTTGCTTCTTCCATTGGTTCTTTAACTAACCCCAAAAAAATATCCGACACTTTTACCAGCAGCAGTATTAAAGATGTTTCTATTAATACTATAAATTCTTATTTAAATAATTTATTAGATGCTTTTATGATTGAAAAAGTAGAAAGATATGATGTAAAAGGTAAAAAATATATAACTACTCCCTCTAAATATTATTTTGCTGATATAGGGCTTCGTAATGCTCGCGTTAATTTTAGACAAGTAGAAGAAAATCACATCATGGAAAATATTATATATAATGAATTATTAACCCGCGGTTACTATGTTGATGTTGGAGTCGTAAAAACCAGAAAAAATAATGTCAGAAAACAATTAGAAGTAGATTTTGTCTGTAATGAATCATACAAAAGATATTATATCCAAGTTGCTTTAAATTTAGAAACAAGAGAAAAAACTTTACAAGAAGAACAGTCATTATTAAATATTGATGATAATTTTAAAAAAATTATTGTTGTTAAAGATAATATAAATCATTGGATAACCGAAGAGGGTATATTAGTTATAGGTTTACAAGAATTTCTTTTAAATAAAAATAGTTTAGATTTATAATTAATTGCATAAATTAATTAAATTAATTAAAACTATAAATGTGATATTATGAAAAGATTTCTCTTTGGTTTTGTATTAATAATTATGTTTTTAGTTCTTGTTTTTACTAGTTCTAAAATATTAGATGCTAAAAAATATAAAATTAGATTTAATTCTAATGGAGGAAGTATTGTAAATAGTATTTTAGTTAAAGAAAATACTACTATTGATAAATTACCATCTCCTAGTAAAAAAAATTATGAATTTGTTGGTTGGTATTTAGATGATGAACCATTTGATTTAACAACTAAAATAAAAAAAGATTATAATCTGGAAGCTAAATGGAAACTCATGGAAGCTAAAAAATATACTATTTCTTTTGATTCTATTGAAGGTTCTAAAATAGATGATATTACTTTAGAAGAAGGAACAACTTTAGATAATTTACCTATACCTACTAAAGAAGGTTATAAATTTTTATATTGGTTATATCAAAATAAAGAATTAAAAGAATTAAAAGTAAATAAAGATATGATATTAATTGCTAAATGGCAAAAAATAATTGATTAATAACTTAAAAAGGATAGCAAAATTATTCTTTTTTTTGTATAATTAAATCTAAGGAGTGATTAACATGAAAATATTAACTGTAAATGCTGGTTCTTCTTCTTTAAAATTTAATTTAATAAGTTTACCAGAAGAAAAAGAACTAATAAGTGGTTATTTTGAAAAAATAGGAATAAATGGGGGAATTTATAGTATAAAAATTAATGGTGAAAAAATTAAAAAAGAAGCTGAAATGAAAGATCATAAAGTAGCTATTGATTTATTAATTAAAGAATTATTAGAAAATAACATAATTAAATCTTTAGATGAAATAGATGGTGTAGGGCATCGTTTAGTTCATGGGGGAGATAAATATTCTAAAAGTGTTATAATTGATGATGAAGTAATTAAAACTGTTGAAGAATTATCTAGTTTAGCACCTCTTCATAATCCTGCTAATATTTTAGGGGTAAAAGCTTTTAAAGAGGCTTTACCAAATGTTCCCATGGTTGGTGTTTTTGATACTGCTTTTCATCAAACTATGAGTGAAGAAGAGTATTTATATGCTGTACCATATAGTTGGTATCAAGATTATCAAATAAGAAAATATGGTTTCCATGGTACTAGTCATAAATATATTACGAAAGTAATGCAAGAAAAACTTAATAAAGAAAATATTAATATTATTAGTTGTCATGTTGGAAGTGGTGGTTCTATTTGTTGTATTAAAGATTCTAAAAGCATAAATACAACGATGGGATTTACTCCTAATGCTGGTTTAATCATGGGTACTAGATGTGGTGATATTGATTATTCTATTATCCCATATTATATGGAAAAAACTGGTAAATCATTAACAGAAATAGATACTATTTTAAATAAAGAAAGTGGTCTTTTAGGTATAACTGGTAATTTAAGTGATCATCGTGATATTGAAACAGCGATGAAAGAAGGAAATCCTAAAGCTAGTCTTGCTAATAATATGTATGTTAAAAGAGTTGTTGATTATATAGCAAGATACTATGTTTTACTTGAAGGTAAAGTTGATGCTTTAGTATTCACAGCCGGACTTGGCGAAAATGCTCGTGAATTTAGAGCCGAAGTTGTCTCTAAATTAGCTTGTTTAGGAATTAATATAGACCATGCCAAAAATATGAGTATAGCTAGTTATTTAGATATTCATGAGGGTATAATATCTACTTCTGAATCTCAAGTTCCCGTATATGTTATCCCAACTAATGAAGAACTAATGATAGCCCTAGATACGTATAATCTTATTAAGTAGGTGGTTCCTATTAATAATTCTATTATTCGTAAAATATATCGTAAAATTAAAGAATATAATAAAATAGTTATAGCAAGACATGTAGGTCCTGATCCTGATGCTATTGCCAGTGAAATAGCTCTAAGAGATTCTATAAAATTAACATTTCCTAATAAAGAGTGTGTTGCTATAGGTTTAGGTGTTTCTAAATTTAAATATTATGGTATTTTAGATAAAATTGAACCCGATAAATTTAAAAATTCTTTATTAATAGTATTAGATGTTCCCAATTTACAAAGAGTAGATGGCATCGATAATTTAAAATATAAAGAAATATTAAAAATTGATCATCATCCTGCCGAAGATATTAAAGGAAATGTTGATTGGACAGATGAAACATCATGTTCTACTTGTCAAATGGTCGCTGATTTAATTCTGCATTCTCCCTTAAAATTAGATACTATTATTGCTGGTAATTTATATTTAGGTATAGTATCCGATAGTGATCGTTTTTTACTTCCTTATACTACTTCTAAAACCTTTAAAATTGTGGAAGAATTAATAAATAAAAGTAAAATTAATTTTCCAACTTTATATAATTATTTGTATGATCGTAGTTTAAATGAAGTTAGATTTCAAGGTTATTTAGCTAGTAATATGGAAGTAACTGAAAATGGTTTAGGTTATTTAATTATTCCTCAAGAAAAATTAAAAGAATATAATGTTGATTTAGCAACACCATCTAATTTAATTAATAATTTTAATTTTATAAGAGAAGTCTTAGTTTGGACTTTTATTAGTGAAGATCCTAAAAATAAAATATATAAAGTAAGTATTCGTTCTCATGGTCCTATAATTAATACTATCGCATCTAAATATAATGGGGGAGGACATAAATACGCCAGTGGTGCTAAAATAACTAACAAAGAAGATATTAATAATTTTATTAAAGATTTAGATAATGCCTGTGAAGAATATAAAAGAGCTACAATAAGTAATTTAAAATAGTTCTTTTTTTAAACAAAAATTTACTAAAATATATTGAAAAATTTTATATAATAATGTATATTAGAAATATAACATAGAGCAATACAAGATGTCATATAAAATAAGTTTTGACATCTTTTGTCGAACTTAATGAAATATATTTAAAAAAGATTTAAAATATATTAAGTAAAGGAAGGTTTATAATGAAAAAACAAAAATTATTAATTACTATATTTACTTTATTAGTTGTAGTAGTAGGGGTATCTTTCGCGTATTTTCTTCTAGGAGCAAAAGTAACAGGCAATGGTTCAACAGGTAATGCTGAAACTGCTGAATTAATAAAAGTAGTTTATGATGCCAAAGATAATAATATAAATGGTACACTCTTACCAGGAAATTCTTTAACTAAAGAAATAGATGTAAAAATAACTCCTGGAAGTGATGAACTAAATAAAGAAGCAATATATAACATATATTTAGATATAGAATCTAATAATTTTGAAAAGTGTACAGAACAAACAGCAACCAATAAATGTATAATTAATGCTAAAGAATTAAGTTATAGAGTTGAAGAAGATGGAGAAGATATAACTCCTGAAGATAATGATTTAACAGGTAAACAAGGTAAAGTAAGACTAGTTAAAGTAATAAAAAAAGATGTTCAAGAAGAAGTAACATATCACTACACCATTAAAATAACCTTTGAAGACACAGGAGCAGATCAAAATCATAATGCCAAAAAATCATTCAGTGCTAAAGTCAATGTTGAATTTGCAGAGGAAGTAGATCCAAAAGAACCATCAGAAGAAACTCTAGCAAAATTAGAATTAAGTTCACAAGGACCAGTTGGAGCAATAACAGGCCCAAGTTGTAATGGAGAAAAAGATGAAGATTGTTATTCATTATCAACATATCATAAAAACAATATGGCTCAAAATGGAGTATTTTCTGCCGAAGATGATTTTGGAACAAGTTATGTATTTAGAGGATTTGTTCAAAATAACTGGGTAAAATTTGGTCAAGAAGATGGAGAAGACTTATGGTGGAGAATTATCCGAGTAAATGGCAATGGCACAATCAGATTAATATATTCTGGAAAAGGAAGTTCAGCATCCACAACAGGAACTGGAACCCAAATAGCTACAAACTATAGTGATGTGTATAGTCCTGGAATAAATCAACAATATAATGCAGATTCTGGTGATAATACATATGTAGGATTCATGTATGGTTCAACGGGTCAAACCAAATATGATGACACACACAAAAATAATGCAAAAAGTACAATAATGACAGAATTAGAAACATGGTATAAAAAGACTACTTTAGGTAGTTTAAGCTCAAAAATAGATATAAATACGGGATTTTGTAATGATAGAGGTTTATCTGCTGGAAATCACGGAAGTTATTTAGGACCTACTGGAGGATATAATCAAGTGCAAACAACATATGCTCCATATGATAGATTACTGGAAGCTGATACTACAATTGTTGCTAAAGAGCAAAAGCCAACATTAAAGTGTGGTAAAGATGCCACAGCCCAAAAAAGGGATTTGTTTACAGGGCCAAGTGCTACACCAGGAGGAACAGATGGAAAAAATGGGAAAGTAGAAGGCAATGGTAAACTTAGTGTGCCAGTAGGGTTAATAACAAGTGATGAGGTAGTATTTGGAGGAGGTTTTATGTATCACAGCAACAATGGTTACTGGCTATATACAAATCAAAACTATTGGACCATGTCTCCGTATCACTTTAACGGCAGCACTGCTGACGTGTTCTTTGTGGGAAACGATGGCACCCTCAGCAACTACAACGTGGATGACGCGTATGGTGTGCGCCCAGTAATAAATTTAAAGGCTGATACAAAGATAGAATTTCAAGATCCAAGTGGTGCAAATAAAGGAACAACATCTAATCCATATATAGTAAAATAACAATGTATGGATTAGAAACACTTTTTGAAAGCGTATAAATTAATAAGTCAAAAAATACTATAAGTAATCAAAAACATACAAATATTAATAGAGAATAAAGGGCATATTGTTATTCTCTTTTTATATGAAAACAAATATTTAAAAAAATTAAAATTTTACTAATTTTATATATTTGTCTAATAATTATATAATTTTTACTTAACCAATTTTATATTTTTTATCAGCAGATTTTATAAAATCATGCATTTGCTTATTCTCTAATTAAATTATAAAATACCCTTAAGATATAATTTTATTGTGTAGTAAAGGAGGCATGAATAATTAAATAAAATTAATATCTAAATGGAGGTAAAAATTAATGAAAAAAACAAGACCTTTATATAGAGATTTAATGGCTAAATATATATTTGGAACAGAAGAAAATTTAATATATACATCTCATCTTTTAGAATTATTTTTTAAATTAAAATCTGGCACATTATCTAATGCCACAATAAGAAACAATGTCCATCTCTCACGAGAAAACATAAATAAAAAAGGATTTGAAATGGATATTGTTGTTGAAACATCATCAAAAGAAGTTATTAATATTGAATTTTATTCTAAATATGATAAAAATAGTGAGATAAAATCTTTTATGTATATAACAAATAAATTTAGTAGTAGTTTAAATGTTGGAGAAAAATATAATCAAGCTAAAAAAGTAACTCAAATAAACTTTGTTAAAAATAATTTAATGCATGATACAGGAAAAGTAACTTCTGAGTATTTAGTAATAAATAAAGATGATACAGATGATCAAATAGTACCAGAATTATTTAGATTATTTATAGTAGACCTTGACCAAGAAGTGAATTCCGATTATAATAATGATGAATTAATGAAATGGATAAAATTAATTGAAGCCGAAACAGATGAAGAAATGCAAGAAATAGTTAAAGGCAATAAAATGATGGAAGAGGTTTATGAAAAAATGAAAGAATTTAGTCAGGAAGAATGGGTAAATGATTATTTTAGCAAAGAAAGATTAGTAGCTAGTCAACATGACTCAGAATTAAAAGAGCAAAAAGAAAAATTAACTGAAGAATTTAATGCTAAAGAAAGATTAGTGGCTAGTCAACATGATTCAGAATTAAAAGAACAAAAAGAAAAGTTAACCGAAGAATTTAATGCTAAAGAAAGATTAGTAGCTAGTCAACATGATTCAGAATTAAAAGAGCAAAAAGAAAAGTTAACTGAAGAATTTAATGCTAAAGAAAGATTAGTAGCAAGTCAACATGACTCAGAATTAAAGGAACAAAAAGAAAAATTAACTGAAGAATTTAATGCTAAAGAAAGGTTAGTGGCTAGTCAGCATGATTCAGAATTAAAGGAACAAAAAGAAAAATTAACTGAAGAATTTAATGCCGTGCAAGAAGAAGAGATAAATAAAATGATTGAAAATATGTTAAAAGATAATATTTCAATTGAAAACATATCCAAATATACCAATATGCCAATAAATAAAATAAAGGATATTAAAAAGAAATTAGGAGCTTTAAAATAGGCTTCTATTTTTTGTTTACTTGTCATATTTTCTATTTTATGATATATTAATAAAGTCTACTTTAACTATTTTAAGAAAGGAAATTATATGAATATATTAAAAGTTGAAAATTTATCTAAAAAGTTTGGTAAAAAAGAAGTTTTAAAAAATGTTTCTTTTGAAATAAATAAAGGAGATATTCTCGCATTTATAGGTCCTAATGGTGCTGGTAAAACAACTACAATTAAGTGTTTATTAGGACTTCAAAAAATAACTAAAGGAAAAGTAACTATAAATGGTTATGATTTAAAAAAGAACTTTGTAAAAGCCATATCTAAAGTAGGTTGTCTAGTAGAAGCTCCTGATGTATATATGTATTTAACTGGTTATGAAAATTTAATTATGCAAAAAAATTATTATAAAAATATTTCTGAAGAAGAAATTATGTCTATAATAAAACTTGTTGGTTTAGAAAATCGTATTTATGATAAAGTAAGTAAATATTCTTTAGGTATGCGCGAGCGCTTAGGTATTGCCATCGCTCTAATTAATAATCCTAATCTTTTAATATTAGATGAACCAACTAATGGTCTTGATCCTGAAGGAATAAAAGACTTAAGAGAATTATTATTAAAACTTGCTAAAAATGGGGTAGGAATATTAATTTCTAGCCATAATTTAAGTGAATTAGAAAGTTTTTGTAATAAAGTATGTATTATATCTCATGGAGAAATATTATCAGTAAAAAGTATCCAAGAAATTAAAAAAATAGATGAAAATAAATATATAATTAAAACTGATGATACTACTAAAATAAAATCTTATTTATCTTCTTCTGATCAAATAATTGATAATAATTATTTTGAAGTTATAAAAGATGAAATAGATATAGCTAAATTTATTAAAAAATTAGTATTAAAAGATATAAATATCTATGAAGTAAAAAAAGAAGCTTTATCATTAGAAGAAGCCTTTATAAATATTGCGGGAGGTAAAAAAATTGATTAAATTAATAAATGCTGAATTAAAAAAAATATTTCGTAAAAAAAGTTTTTTAATTGTAACTATTATATTTATTTTATATTGTATTTTAACTAATGTTATATATAAAGAAATGGATACTTTATTAGAGATGGATGATCTATCTATAAATGAATTAGAAAATATTAATAATTCTTTAAATTTAAATGATAAAGAAGATTTAGAAGAATATATTACTAATAAAACTGATATAGAAATATCTAAATTAAAAGATAAATATAAATCTATGGAAATTATTATAGATAAATATTTATATAATCTTATTTATGAAAGAAATAATATTAAATATAATACTTTAGATGAAGAAGAATTAAATAATATTAATAATAATATAGATAATATTATGAGTTATATTAAAAGTAATAATTGGCAGTATTTTACTAAATTAGAAAAAGAAGAAATAGAAGAAAAATTAAAAGAAAATAAAGATGATGAAAGATTAAATGAATTATTAAAATTAAAAGAATATCGTTTAAAAAATAATATTAATTATGATTATAATAATTATTTAAATAATGCCATAGATACTATTGAAACTGATTTATTAGAGTATTATAACTTAAAAAATAAAGAAGTATTAACTAAAGATGAAGAAGAAAGATTTACTTCTTTAAAAGAAGAAATGGCTATAAATAATTATATTATAGATCATAAAGTAGACGCTAATAACTCTAATACTTTAAGAGCCGTTTTAACTAATTTTCCTAATGAATTTGGTTTATTTATTTTAATTTATGTTGTAATGATAAGTGGTTCAATTGTAAGTGAAGAATTTAATAAAGGCACAATCAAATATTTATTAACTAAACCCCACAAAAGAAGTACTATCTTAACTGCTAAATTACTTACGATCATAATATTAATACCATTTATAATTATTTTTATGAGTCTAATAGAAATAATTATTGGTTCTTTAATATTAGGTATTAAATCTTTAAGTGTTCCTGTTTTAATCTATGAGAGTTCTACAGGTATCTTAAAAAGTTATCATGTCTTAAAATATTTAGCTTTATTATTAATAAGCACATTACCTGAATATTTAATATTAGCTCTAGTATGTTTCTTATTAAGTACTATTACTACTTCTACAAGTGCAGCGATAACCATAACTTTCTTATTTTATTTAATAAGTAATGTTATATCTAATTTAGCTTTATTATATAATATTAAAATCTTTAAATATTTTATTGCTCTTCATTGGAACTTTAATTATTTAGTTAATAAAACTTCTAATCCCTATAATTTTAAACCCATATTTTCTTTAGGAATAATAAGTATTTATATAATTATAATATTATGTATATCTTATATATATTTTAATAAAAAAGATGTAAAAAATATTTAAAATGCGTTATAATAAATACAGGTAGTGATTATATGAGTTCAAGTAGTAAGCGTTTTGGTGAAGTTATTATTATCAGTGTAATAGTTTTTATTCTTTTTGTTCTAGGTATAATTTATATTACTAAAAATATTGCTTCCCTAAATAATGCTAATTCTTTAGTATCTAAAGTTGATTTAACTAAAGTAATAAATGATATTAAAGAAGAAAACGCTTCTCTTAAACTAATTTTAGAAACTAATCTAAAAGAAATTACTAGTCTTATCTTTAATGAAGAGGGAAGATATAAAACTATTATTATTAATAATAATACTGGTAAAAAAATATCTTTTCTTGATTTAATAAAAGATTCTATTAAGTTTACTACTAAAGAAGAAGAATTATTAAAATTAAAATATCCTGAATTTCTAGTTAATGATTTAAAAGAAAATAGAAATAATACAGGATATAAAGTATATTATTTAAAAGAAAATGCTGTAATAATATATTATTATGACTATAATTTATCTTATAATTATTCTAAAGAAATAACTTTAACTATTAATTATAATGAACTAAAAGATAATTTAAAATTTACTCCTATTTTAGATTCTCATTATGAAAATGAAGATGGAATGCAAACTAAACTTAACGAAAAATATGTTGCTTTAACTTTTGATGATGGTCCAAGTAGTAAATATAATCCTTTAATATTAAATATATTAAAAGAAAATAAAGCCCAATCTACTTTCTTTATGGTAGGATATATGATGAATAGTTGTCAGTCTTGTGTTTTAGAAACCTATAATTCTGGCAATGAAATAGGTTCTCATTCTTGGGAACATTTAAATATTAAAACTAGTAATGCTAATAAAGTAAATGAAAGTCTAACTAAAGTAAATGATTTATATCATAGTATTACAAATGATACAATTAAATTATTAAGACCTCCATATGGTTCTTATAATACTAATAACTTAAAAAATATTTCTCTTCCTTTTATTCTTTGGAATTTAGATACAGAAGACTGGCGATATCGTGATGTTAATCATATTGTAAATTATATTGAAGAAAACGTGAGTGATGGTTCTATTATTTTAATGCATGAATTATATGAAACAAGCTATGAATCTTTAAAAATTATTCTTCCTTGGTTATACGCGAATGACTATAATATCGTTACTGTAAGTGAACTTGCTCGTATTAAAGGGGTAGACTTATCATCAGGTTCAGCCTATCGTCACTTTTAATTTGACTAAGACCTAAAGCTATGTTATAATGAACTCCAACAAGGCAGGGATTTTATGAACTTATTTAATATCCATAAAAACTTTTATAATAGTTTAAAAGTATTTATTAATAACTTTGAATATCAAATAAAAGTAATGCAAGTATTAGTAGATATACTAAAAATAAAAACAGATAATCCTCTTATTAATGATTTAATTAATACTATAACTTATTCTACTTATAAGCTTATCCCTGAACTAGAAAAATATATTAATAAAATAAAACTAGCTCTTATTACTTATTTAAAAGATATAGATTGTTCTTATGAAGAATTAAAAATTATTGTTGAAAAAGAAAGAAATCTTATTGCCTCAAATATTAATCTTGAAAAATTTATTAATGAAAGAATTATTGCTTTAATTGAACATAAATATATAATTGATGATCTTAAAAATGAAGAAACACTAGGTCTTTAAATAAAGCCAATATCTTCATCTGGACCACCTCGATTAATTTCTCCAACAATTGCTAAAGCTCCTGCGACTAAAAATAGAAGTGCCGAGATTAACCCAATATGGGCGTTAAGCACTTCTTTTCTCGTGGCATCTTTTCTAAGTGTTTGCACATCTTCATAATTAAGTAATACAAAATAAAGATAAATAAAAAAAGCTACACAAAAAATAGTTATATTAAGAACCTTAAAATTTTTTTGCTTTGAAGTATCTCCTGTAAGTAAATAATTTCTTTCATATTGATTAGAAAGTAAAGCTCCAATAACAATAAAAAAATAAATAACCCATATTAAATCTTCTGTTTTAAGTCTTTTAAGTTTTTCCTTAATATTCATATTATAATATATTGTTTTAAAATAATTAATATGTTAAAATATAATCTCTAGAGGTGAATAAAAAATGAATCAAGAAAGATTTAATAAAAGAATAAATCCCTTAAAAGAAGAATTAAAAAAATATCCTCATAATTTAACTTTAATATCTAAAATAGCTAATATTTATTTTTTTAATAATTATTATGAAGAAGCAAGTATCTTTTATGAATTATATTGTCATCAAGAAGAAGAATATACCAATGATATTTATCTTCGCTTATTAATTTGTTATTTATATATGAATGATAGTTTAAATGCTTATAAAATATTTAATATTCTAGCTAATAATATTTCTAAAGTTAGTCTAAATTCTAATTATTTATCTACCTTTAAAGATTTAATCTTAAGATTAATGAATAATCGTTTTAACTCATTAGCTATTGAATTAAATGAATTTATTAAAGAAACTATTCCTCCAGAAGAATTATATACATTCTATCAAAAATGTATGTTTGCTAGTGATAGAATAAAAAATTATGAATTAGCTCTATATTTTTCTAATATTATTGAAATAGATCATCCCACTTTTCATAAATATTATTTATATTATTCATCTGTTTTAAATATTGATGATAATTCTATTCCTAATCTTAATATGATTTTAAATGATATATTTATTAAAAAAGAAGATGCATTTACTACTTTAAAAAAATATAAATTAACTCCTATAGAATATATGGAAGCTTTAGTAGTTATAATAAAACATAAACGTGCCCAAGATGATTTTCTTACATCGATGAATCTTTTAAATGCTTATGCTAATTTAATTACTAATTTAAAAGATTTACCTAATACTTTAATTAAAAAAGCAAAGATTTGACAAATTTAGCAGTTATATATTGACAAGTGCTAAGCATAATATTATAATGGTATTAGCACTAAAGAAGAAACAGTGCTAATTAGGTGATAACATGGATGAAAGACAAAAAGGCATTTTAAAAGAAATTGTTGAATGTTATATTAAAGAAGCTAAACCTATTGGTTCTAAATATTTATGCGATAAATTTAATTGTTCTAGTGCCACGATTAGAAATGAGATGGCTTTTTTAGAAAAATTAGGTTTAGTAGAAAAAAATCATATTTCCAGTGGTCGAATTCCCAGTGAAGCTGGATATAGATATTATGTGGAAAACTTAATGGAACCCAAAGAATTAACTGGGGAAGATATGTTAAAACTTCAAACTATTTTTTCTAATCAAAATCTTGTTGTTAGTGATGCCATCGAAGAATGTTTACAAATTATTAGTGATATTACTAATTATACCAGTATTGCTTTAGGAAAAGAATCAGAACTAAATACTTTAAAACAAATATCTATTATTCCTCTAGATGAAGAACATATTGTTGCTTTAGTATGTACTGATAAAGGTATAGTTAAAAATAAACAATTTACTATTCCTAAAACCATAAATATTAAAGAAGTAGTAAAAACTAGTGAAATAATTAATAAAATGCTAGTAGGCACTCCTATTGCGAGTATTGCCGAACGTTTAGAGTATGAAATAAAACCTATTATTTCCCAACAAATAAAACAATATGAAACAATCTATGATATATTCTATAATGCTTTTAATGACTTTGTTAGTTCTAAAGAAAATTTCCATGTTGTTGGTAAGTCCAAAATGCTTGCTCAACCCGAATATAACGATTCAAATGAAATTAAAAAACTTGTCGCTAAACTAGAAGATGAAGATACTATTCGTAAAATTGAAAAAACTGATGATAAAAATATTAGTATCTATATTGGTAAAGAAAGTGAATTTGATGACAATGTTACAGTTATTAAAACAAACTATTCTCTAGGAGGCGAAAAGGGGACTATTGCTATTGTAGGCCCTAAAAGAATGGAATATGATCGTGTCGTGGGCTTGCTAAATATTTTAAATAAATGGCTAGAAGAAAAAGGTGAATAAATGGAAGAACAAGAAATAAAGCAAGAAGAAACAAAAGTAGAATCTTCGGAAGTAACACAAGAGACCAAACCTAAAAAATTTAAAGAAAAGAAAAAGAAGATTGATAAAGAAAAAGAAGAACTGCGTGTTGCTAATTTAGAACTGAAAGAAAAAGTTCTAAGAATTACCGCGGAAATGCAAAATATGCGTCGTCGTTACGATTTAGATATTATGGCTCTTCATAAATATGATGGAATTGATATAGTAGAAAAATTACTTCCTGTAATTGATAATTTTGAACGTGCTATTAATATTAAAACTCCTGAAAATGAAAAATTTTTAACAGGTTTTAAAATGATTTATGATAACTTAATAAATATTTTAAAAGAAAAAGGAATTACAGAATTAGATGTTATTGCTAAACCATTTGATCCAAATATTATGAATGCTGTAATGACGGAAGAAAATAAAGAAAAAGAAAATAACATAGTCCTTGATTGTTTGCAAAAAGGATATATGTATAATGATAAATTAATAAGACCTGCCATGGTCAAAGTAAATGAAAGGAATGATTAAAAATGGCAAAAATAATTGGTATAGATTTAGGTACTACAAATAGTTGTGTTGCGGTACTTGAAGGAGGAGAACCAAAAGTTATCCCTAATAGTGAGGGAGCTCGTACTACTCCATCTGTTGTAGCTTTTAAAGGCGACGAAGAAATGGTTGGACAAATCGCCCGTAACCAAGCTGTTACTAATGCTAAAAATACTATTTCTTCTATTAAAAGAAAAATGGGTACTGCTGAAAAAGTTGAAGCTAATGGTAAAAAATATACTCCAGAAGAAATTAGTGCTAAAATTTTAAGTAAATTAAAGAAAGATGCTGAAGCTTATTTAGGTGAAAAAGTAACTAAAGCAGTTATTACAGTTCCTGCATACTTTAATGATGCTGAAAGACAAGCTACTAAAAATGCTGGTAAAATCGCTGGCTTAGAAGTAGAAAGAATTATCAATGAACCAACTGCCGCGGCTCTTGCTTATGGTCTTGATAAACAAGATAAATTACAAACTATCTTAGTTTATGACCTAGGTGGTGGAACATTCGATGTATCTATTCTTGAACTAGGTGATGGTGTATTTGAAGTTAAATCTACCGCTGGTAATAATCGTTTAGGTGGCGATGATTTTGATGAAAGAATCATGGATTACTTAGTTAGTGAATTTAAAAAAGAAAATGGTATTGATTTATCTAAAGATAAAATGGCTATGCAAAGAATTAAAGATGCTGCCGAAAAAGCTAAAAAAGATTTATCTGGTATGACTAATGCCTCAATTAGTTTACCATTTATTGCTCAAAATGATGAGGGACCATTACATTTTGAAACAACTTTATCTAAAGCTAAATTTGAAGACTTATGCCGTGATCTATTTGATTCAACATTAGAACCAGTTCATAAAGCTTTAAAAGATGCTAAATTAACTAATAAAGATATTGATAAAGTAATATTAGTTGGAGGATCAACTCGTATACCTTATATCCAAGAATTAGTTAAAAAAGAATTAGGCCAAGAACCAAATAAAAGTGTTAACCCTGATGAAGTTGTTGCGATGGGCGCCGCTATTCAAGGTGGAGTTTTAACTGGTGAAGTTGAAGATATAGTTTTACTTGATGTAACCCCATTATCACTTGGACTAGAAACTTTAGGTAATGTTATGACTGTTTTAATTCCAAGAAATACAACTATTCCAACTAGTAAGAGTCAAGTATTCTCAACTGCCGCCGATAATCAACCTGCTGTTGATATTCATGTTTTACAAGGTGAAAGACCTATGGCTTATGATAATAAAACTTTAGGTAACTTCCAACTTACTAATATACCACCAGCTCCAAGAGGAGTACCTCAAATTGAAGTTAAATTTGATATTGATGCTAATGGTATTGTTAATGTTACCGCCAAAGATTTAGGTACCAATAAAGAACAATCAATTACTATTACTTCTTCTACTAATTTAAGTGATGAAGAAATTGACAAGATGATGAAAGAAGCAGAAGCTAATAAAGAAGCTGATGAAAAAAGAAAACAAGAAGCTGAAGTTCGTAATGAAGCTGATAGTATGATTTTTGCTACTGAAAAGGCTCTTAAAGATTTAGGAGATAAAGTAGATAATAAAGATAAAGAAGAAGCTGAAAGCAAGATAGAAGAACTTAAAAAAGCCATGGAAAGTGATGACATCGATGATATTAAGAAAAAGACTGAAAGTTTAAATGAAGTTGCTATGAAGCTTGCTACTAAAGTTTATGAAGAAGCTGCTAAAGAAAATAAATCAACTGAAGAAAAAGAAGAAGATAAAGATAATAAATCTAAAAAAGATAACGATGATGTTGCTGAAGCAGATTATGAGGAAAAATAAGATAAAGTTCTAGGAAACTAGAACTTGTCTTTTATGGAAAGGAATAACTATGGCTAAACCAAGAAAAGATTTTAGTGACAATTTAAAATGGAATGTTAAAGACTTATATGAAACTATTAATGATTATAATAAAGCCTATGAAAAATTAGATAAAGAACTTGTAAATTATCAAAAATATCAAGGACATATCCTAGATAGTGCTCAAAATTTATATGATTTACTTACTTTTGATACTGCTTGTAATCGTTCTTTAGAACAATTATTTATCTATGCTCATATTCAAAATGATCAAGATACAACTGATACTTTTTATCAAGAAATATTTGGTAAAACCTATAAATTATATGAAAAAGCTCATGAATTAACTTCTTATATTGTTCCTGAAATATTAAAATCAGATTATCAAGTAATTGCTAAATTTATTGAAGAAAAACCAGCTTTAAAAGAATATGAAAGAACTTTAAAAGATATCTTTAAAGTAAAAAAATATACTTTAAGTACTAAAGAAGAACAATTATTATCTAGTATGCTTAGTGCCTTTAATACTCCAGATGATGTTTATTCTCTTTTATCTGATGCTGATATGCAGTTTGGTACTATCAAAAATGAAAAGAATGAAAAAGAAGAATTAAATGAAAGAACTTATCGTAAGTTTTTAGAATCTAATAATCGCCAAGTAAGAAAACAAGCATTTACTAAATTATTAAATACTTATGGTAATTTTAAAAATACTTATGCTACTCTTTTAATGGCCGAAGTTAAAAATAATAATAAGATTGCCAGTATTCGTGGCTATAAAAGTGCTTTACAAGCTTCTTTATATGCTAATGATATTCCCGAAGAAATATATACTAATTTAATTAATACTGTTAAAAAAAATATTGCTCCTTTATCTGCCTATTGGAAACTAAAAAAAGAAGCTTTAGGAGTATCAAGTCTTCATATCTATGATACTTATGCTGGTATAATTAATGATATTAGTCATAAATATACTGAAAAAGAAGCTCAAGAATTATTAAATAAAGCTCTAAGTCCTCTTGGTAAAACCTATATTGATGATTTAAATAAAGCTTTTAATGAAGGCTGGATTGATTTTTGCCCTAATGATGGTAAAAGAAATGGGGCTTATTGTACTGCTTGTTACAATGTTCATCCCTATGTTTTATTAAGTTTTGATGGCACTTTAAATAATGTTTCTACATTAGCTCATGAATTAGGCCATGCGATGCATTATTACTACGCTATCCAAAATCAAAAATATCAAGATTATTCTTATTCTATTTTTGTTGCCGAAGTAGCTAGTCAAGTAAATCAGATATTACTAAGTAAATATTTAATTGCAAATAGTCCTAATAAAGAAGACAAAAAGTATTTAATTGATGATTTAATTGGTGATTTTAAAGCAACTATCTATCGTCAAACTATGTTTGCAGAATTTGAAAAAACCATTCATGAAAAAGATGCCACAGGTGAAGTATTAACTCATGAATCTTTATGTAATATTTATTATAATTTAAATAAAGAATATTATGGTAAAAATATAATTGTTGATGATGTAATTAAATATGAATGGGAACGCATTCCTCATTTCTATATGAATTTTTATGTTTACCAGTATGCAACAGCGTATGCTGCTGCCATTAAAATTGCTATGGATATCTTAAATAATAAAGAAAATGCCGTTGCAAACTATTTAGAATTTTTAAAATTAGGTTGTACTAAAACACCAATTGAATCTTTAAAAATCGCGGGCGTAGATATGAGTAAAAGTAGTACCATTGAAGAATCATTTACTTATTTTAATGATTTAACTAAAGAATTAAAAAGCTTATATAAAGAATAGAGGTATAAAAAATGAATAAAAAAGATTATTATGAAGTCTTGGGAGTGTCTAAAACTGCCACTGATGAAGAAATAAAAAGAGCCTTCCGTAAACTTGCTAAAGAATATCATCCTGATAATAAACAAACGGGTAATGAAGAAAAGTTTAAAGAAGTAGGGGAAGCTTATGCTATTTTATCAGATCCTGCCAAAAGAAGACAATATGATCAATTTGGTCATCAAGCATTTAATAATAATGGTGGCGCCAATTACAGTGGTTTTAGTGCCGAAGATATTGATTTAGGTGAAATATTTAATGATTTATTTGGAGGAGGTTTCTCTGGTTTTTCAAGCTTTTCTGGTTTTGGAGGCCAAAGAAGAAATAACTCTAAAAGACCTCATAAAGGTGAAGATAGTTTAGTTGTTGTAAACTTAACTTTTGAAGAAGCCGCGTTTGGTACTAAAAAAACTATTACTTTAGATTTAAATGAAAAATGTTCTAAATGTCATGGAACTGGAGGCTTCAATGAAACAACTTGTCGTACGTGTGGAGGATCCGGTCGTATTATAACAGAGCAACGTTCTTTATTTGGTGTTTTCCAAACTGAAACAACCTGCAATGGCTGTGGAGGCACTGGTCATATCTTCAAAGAAGTATGTAATGAATGTAATGGGAGAGGTAATGTAAGAAAGAAAAAAGACCTTGAAGTTACTATTCCCGAAGGTGTTGATACAGGCTATCAATTAAGAATAAGTGGCAAAGGTTCAAGTGGCACCAATGGAGGCCCTAATGGAGATATTTATTTAGAATTTAAAGTTAAGCCTCATGAATTATTTACCCGTGAAGACGAAGACATTTATCTTCATGTTCCTTTAACTATTACCGAAGCAATATTAGGCTGTAAAAAAGAAATTCCAACCCTAAATGGTAATGTTATCTTAGATGTTAAGGGAGGCACTCAACCAAATGAAAAAGTTAAACTTAAAAATAAAGGTATTAAAAAGATAAATGCAATTGGAAGAGGTAACATGTATGTTATATATGATGTTATTATTCCTGAAAAATTATCAATGTCTCAAAAGAAATTAATAAAAGAATTAGATAAAACTGATCTCGCGGATAGTTATGAATTTCGTAATTTTAAAAAGTATTTATAATTGTATCAAATAGATGCCTACTTTTAGTAAAATTTTATTATTAAATTGACTTTTAACTAAAAAATCTTTATACTAAAATAAAGGGGAATGAAGATGCAAAAAAAATATAAAAGGATCTTAATTTTTATTGGCATACTTATTATTTCTTGTGTTTTAGTTGGGGTGGCTTATCTTTGTTATGAAAAAGTCACTAATAATGAAACTGAAGTTTTAGTCGTGGGTGAATTGTCTATAAATTATATTAATGGTTCTTTAATTAAAGATAATAATATATATAAATTTTCGGTAACCAACAATGGTTCTAATGATGTTTATTATGAAATACTTATTGATAATTTAAAAAACTATGAATCTAAAGTAAATTATAATTTAAGTTCACCAGAAGCAAGTATTGCAATTGATGATAGTAAATTAAATACTAATACTAACGTTTTAGCTAGTAGTATTTTAATACCTGTTGGTTCTACCCAAAATTTTACTTTAAAATTAACTAATAATACTATGACTAGTTTTAATTTAAAAATTAAAAAAACTGAAGATTTAGAAGAATATTTTTATGCTACTATTTTAAAAAATACCCCAGCAAGTAAAAAGCCTAAAACAAATGTTGGAAAAGATATTGCTATAACTAATGAAGGTTTAATAGAAGACTATGATGATATGGGTATAACTTATTATTATCGGGGTAAAATAACTAATAATTATGTTTCTATTTCCGATACTCTATGGCGTATTACGCGTATTAATGGTGATGGTACGGTAAAACTAGTTTTAGATAATGATATGGAAGAATTATCTAACTATCATAGTGATGTTAAAGAATCTGAAAACTATGCTAATACTAATATCTTAACTGTTTTAAATAATTATTATGAAACATATCTTTCTGATTATGAAGATTATATTGTAAGTTATAAATATTGTATTGAAAATGAAAATACTTTAAATAATACTAAAAAAATATATAATGCCTATAATCGTTTAGTTACTAATGAAATACCTACTTTTAATTGTTTAGGCGAAAGTTATAATAATCGTATAGGCTTATTAACCGCGGATGAAGTAATATATGCTGGAGCTAATTTTAAAGATGAAAATAAAGAGTTTTATCTTTATAATCCTGATATTGAAAATATTTGGTGGACCAGCACGCTTGCCGAAGCTACTGACTCTGATTTTAATCCTTTCGCCGTTAGTAATAATGGTAAAATGACTTATGATACATCTGGTACTTTAATTCGTAATTTAAGACCAACAATCAATTTAAATCGCAAAGTAATCGTGGATGGTGATGGTACTATTACCAATCCTTATCAAATTAAAGAAGCGTCAAGATAATGCCAAATAATTGTAAAGACTTGATTAGGGCTTTTATCTTCGCTCTTTTTTTGATACAATATAGATGTGGTGATATAAATGCAAGTTATAAATGACACGATTAGTTTTATTAAAACTTTGTCTTTTGTCGATATAATCTTTTTCTTCGCGGTTTTAACTTTAATGTTATTAATAATAACTCTAATCTATTTTATTAGAGAAAACAAAGAAGAAATTGAATATCCTAGTAATCCTGATGATCATAAACCATCATCTGAAATCATGGATTTAAAAGAAATAACCGCGGCTTTAGAAAATGCCGAACCAAGTACTATTAATTTAAATAAATATGAAGAAGAACAAGAAGAAAAAGCTATTATTAGTTATGAAGAACTCTTAAAACATAAAAATGATTTTGCTATAAATTATAGTGAAGAAGAAAATATTGATAATGAACTTACTATTAAAAAAGTTGATTTAGATAATCTTATTAATCATGAAGTAAGTGTTAAACCTGAATTTAAAGTAACGGTTTTATCTTATGAAAAAGAAGAAGCTTTTTTAGAAGCCCTAAAAACTTTACAACAAAAATTAAATTAATTTATATGGGGGTATAAAAATGAAATTTTTAATAATTACTTTAGGATGTAAAGTAAATACTTATGAAAGTGAATATATGCTAGAAAAATTAAAAAATTCTGGCTATCTTTATGATGAGAAAAATCCTGATATAATAATCATAAATACCTGCAGTGTAACTAATACCGCGGATACTAAATCACTAAAAACTGTAAGAAGAGCTAAAAGAGAACATCCTCATGCTTTAATCGTAGTCTGTGGTTGTAGTAGTGAAAATAATGAAGAAAAATACCAAGAACTAGGCATAGATATTTTAATTGGTAATAAAAATAAAAGTAAAATAGTCTCTCTTATTGAAGATTATTTAAAGACTCATGAGAAATATACCTATTTTTCTCATACCCGTGATTTACCATTTGAAGATATGACTGTTAATAAATTTAATAGTCATACCCGTGCTTTTATTAAAATAGAAGATGGTTGTAATAATTTTTGCTCATACTGTATTATTCCTTATACACGTGGTACTACTCGTTCTAAAGACTTTAACCAAGTCCTTTTAGAAGCAGAAGTTCTTGTTAACAATAATCATCAAGAAATAGTTTTAACTGGTATCCATACGGGAGCTTATTATTCTAATGGCCATGATTTAAGTGATTTACTTCATGAACTAGCAAAGATAGAGAGTTTAAAAAGAATTCGTATCTCTAGTATTGAAATAACAGAACTAACTCCTAAATTTCTTGCTGAGCTAAAAAATAATTCTAAAATATGTGATCATATGCATATTCCTCTTCAAAGTGGAACAGATAAACTTTTAAAAATAATGAATCGTAAATATGATAAAGCTTATTTTACTAATAAAATAAAAGCTATTCGAGATATTCGTCCTAATATATCTATTACTACTGATGCCATCGTTGGACATCCCTATGAAACTGATGCGGACTTTAAAGAATATTTAGCTTATTGTAAAGAATTAGCATTTAGTAAAATTCATGTTTTCCCATATTCTAAAAGAACTGGAACAGCATCAAGTAAAATGCCTGAAGTTCCTGATAATATAAAAAAAGCACGAGCTCAAGAATTATTACAATTATCTAATGAATTAGAAAGTAATTATTATCAAAAATTCTTAAATCAAGAAATAACAGTTTTAACTGAAGAAAGAAAAGATAATTATGTAATTGGTCATACTTCTAATTATTTAAAAGTTTATTTAGAAGGAGATTATAAATTAAATGTTATTTATAATTGTTTAATTACTAAATATGCTGATAATGTCTTATATGGTAAAGTTTTATCTTGCTCTAATGAAAAAATAAGTTTATAATAGGAATAGGTGAAGTAAAATGGAAAAGAAAGCAAAATTAACAAATGAAACTATCTCTACTTTAAAAGAAATGCAAAATGAATTAAATAATTTAAAAAAAGGAGAACTAAAAGTTAAAAATTTAAAAGTAGTCTTTAGTGAATCTAAAGATAAAGTATATATAACTGCTTATTATCATGATTATGAAGAATTACCCAAATTAAAAGATATGCAAATTGCTGTTGGAACCAAATTTAATTTAGTTCGTAATATAGTTAAAAATATCTATCAAAAATTAAAAGAAGATTGGGAAAGAACTATCACCAGAGAAGATGATTATAATGATTATTATGTTACCGAAACAGGGGATACATACACTTTAGATGAATATAATAATCGTAAATATGATAATGGTCTAATTTATGGTTATGATCCCGAAACTAATAGAAAAGTTACCAAAATATGGTTAGAAGATGAAGAAACCCAGGAGCGTATCTTAGCCGAATTTATTGATGAAGAGCAAGGCTTATTAATTATTCCTGGTGATAGTAATGTTTATCGTTTAAATAATGGTTATTTAACTGTAGTAGAAAATATCGATTATATACCTAATAGGCGTTAAGGGGGATATAATGAATTACATCAAAGGAAAGATTCGAAATATTATATATCAAAATAAAGAAACGGGCTATGTTGTAGCCGTTTTTCGCGTGAAAGAAACAAATGATCCTAAAATGCTTGAATACATAAATAAAACTGTAACTATCACTGGTAGTTTTTTAGATATTAATACGGAAGAAAACTATATCTTAAAAGGTAATTCTTTAAAACATGAACGTTTTGGCTTTCAATATAAAGTTGATAGCTATGAAAAAGAAGAATTAACAACTGAAGACGCTGTTATTGAATTTTTAAAAAGTCCCTTAATTAAAGGCTGTGGTGAAAAAATTGCCCAAAAAATCGTAGAAACATTAGGTATTGATGCTTTAAAAATAATTAAAGAAGATGAACAAGCCTTATTACAAGTACCCGGTTTAAATGAAGTTAAAGCTAAAACTATTCGTGATTCACTTTTAGCATATTCTGATGCTGATGATTCTCTTCTTAAATTAAAAGAATTAGGTTTTTCTATCCCCGAAGCTACTAAAATATATAAAAAATATCAAGAAAAAACTAAATATATAATCGAATCAAACTTATATATAATAAGTGAAATAATCGATTTTGATAAAATAGATCATATATATGAAAAAAATCATGAACCCAATGATTTAGTTAGAGTTAAAGCTTGTATCGTTGAAACTATGAAAAGATTAAGTTTTAATAATGGAGATACATATTATTATGAAGAAGAAATAAAAAATACTTTACAAAAAGAATTTGCTATTATTTTAGAAGGAGATACTTTTGAAGAAGTAATTTATGAATTAGAAACTGAAAATAAAATAGTAATAGAAGGGGAAAGATTTTATTTATTAGAATATTATGATTCTGAAAAAGATATTACTAATAATTTATTTAATTTATCTAATATTAAAAGTACTCCTATATATAATTTTGAAGAAGAAATAAAAGATTTAGAAAAAAATCTTCAAGTTAAATATAATATTGATCAAAAAAATGCCATAAGAAAAGCTTTAGAAAATAAAATAACTATTATTTCTGGTGGCCCTGGAACTGGTAAAACCACGATTATAAATGCTATTGTAAAATTATATATAAAAATGCATGAATATTCTTATATGGAAAGTTTAGCAAATATTGCTTTGTTAGCCCCAACAGGAAGAGCTAGTAAAAAAATGAGTATGGCAACAGGCATGCCAGCCATGACTATTCATCGTTACTTAAAATGGAATAAAGATACTAATAATTTTGGTGTTAATGAATTTCATAAAAACAATGAAAGCTTAATAATTGTAGATGAAATGAGTATGATTGATATTAATCTTTTTAATGCTCTTTTAAAAGGAATTAGAAGTAATGTTCAATTAATACTAGTTGGAGATGTATTCCAGTTACCATCTGTTGGAGCGGGTTTAGTATTAAATGATTTAATTGAAAGTGATTTATTTACATTTTGTCCTTTAGAAAAAATATATCGTCAAAGTGAAAATTCTTATATTCCTTATCTAGCTTTAGAAATTAAAAATAAAGATCTAGCGGAAGACTTCACAAGTAAAAAAGATGATTATAATTTTTTAGAAACTGATAGTAAATATCTAAAAGATATGATTAAAAAAATATGTTTAATGAGTAAATCTAAAGGTTTAAATGAAAATGATATTCAAATATTAGCCCCTATGTATAAAGGCGAAAACGGGATAGATAATTTAAATATTACTTTACAAGAATTATTTAATCCTCCAAGTTCTGAAAAAGAAGAAATAAAAATTGGTGATGTAACATTTAGAGAAAATGATAAAGTATTACAATTAATAAATAATCCTGATTGTAATGTTTTTAATGGTGATATAGGTTTTATATGTAAAATAATTAAAAAAAATAGTAAAAACAAAGATATGATTATAATTGATTTTGAAGGAAATAAAGTTGAATATTCCAAAGAAGATATGCGAGAAATTAAACATGCTTATGCTATAACTATTCATAAAAGTCAAGGAAGTGAATTTCCTCATGTTATTTTACCTATAACTCGTAATTATTATAAAATGTTATATAATAAATTAATATATACAGGTGTCTCTAGAGCTAAAAAAAGTCTAGTTATTATTGGCGAAGCTAAAGCTTTTATGATGGCTGTTAATAATGATTATGCTAGTACAAGAAAAACAACTTTAAAAGAAAAATTAATGCATAAATTCCTTAAAACTAGTTCATAATACTGGTAGAGGTGGAATAATGAAAAAAATGATGACTTGCAGTATAATTGCTATGGCCGCGGGAGCAGGAATGATGGCCTATGCTCTAAATTGTGAAAAAACTAAAGCAAAAGCAACAAAACTAGTAAATAACGCGATGGAAATGGCTAATAACAAAATAAATATGATGAAATAGTAACTAAATAGTTGCTTTTTTTATTAAAAAAAGTTCCCCATAGGAACTAATTTTCTTTAATCTTTATTAAATCTCCCGGAGTACAATTTAAATATTTACAAAAATCTTCAATATACTTAAAAGATATAGAAGTAGTTTCTCCTCGAATAATACGATTAATATTTCTTGATGTAATATTCATTTTTTGACATATCCAATATTTAGTTTTACCATTCTTTTTCAATAATTCCTCAATATTCATTATAACCATAAGCATTTCACCTCATCTATTATTTTATATTATGTAGAAAATATAAATAAGATACTTGCATTACCCATATTTTTGATATATAATATATCTAAGTTAGAAATTTCTAATATAATTGAGTAATCAATTAGAAAGAAGAGAAAGGTATGAGGATAGAGAAGTTAAGTAGAGGAAGAAAGAAAATAGTATTAACAATAACAATATTAGTATTGTTAATAGGAATAATATATATAACAAATAGTAGAGCAAAATATCATGTAACAAGTAATATTCAAATAGTTAAAGGAAAAGTAAGTTATAGTTTAGCGGATTTAAATGTATTGGCATTACAAGTACAGGAATCAGAAAATAGTGAAAAATATAATCCAACAGATGAAGTACCGAGTGGAAACTATGAAGTAAACAAAGATAGAAGTTACTGTACAATTGGAAGTAATACTACTCAGTACAGAAATATACCAATGGAATACAAAGATGGAAAAGTTTACATAGGAATAAATCAAAAAGGAACTAAGTGTTATGTTTATTTAGATTTAAATATTAAAGCAAAAGATAAAGTACTTGCAAATAGCCCAGTACAAGGAATAATAACCACAGTAAGTGGCCCAAGTTGTAATGGTTCATTAAACTCAACATGTTATGTAGCTGGAAGTGATGCCAAAACAAATAATATGGCCCAAAGTGGGGTTTATAGTGCCGAAGATGACTTTGGAACAAGTTATATATTTAGAGGTACAGTAAATAATAACTGGGTAAAATTTGGTCAAGAAGGTGAAGAAAAATTGTGGTGGCGAATTATAAGAGTCAATGGCAATGGAACAATAAGATTAATATATTCAGGCAAAGGAAGTTCACCATCTGCAACAGGAGAAGGTACTCAAATAACCACAACCTATAGTGGAGGAATAAATCAAAAATATAATCCAAATTATGACGATAATACATATGTAGGATTTAAGTATGGACCAACGGGACAAAATAACTATGGCGCAACACATGTAAACAGTTCTAAAAGTACAATAATGAAAGAATTAGAAACATGGTATAAAAAAACTACACTAAGTAGTTTAATCGAAAAAATAGATGTAAATACAGGCTTTTGTAATGATAGACAGACTAGTGTTGCAACACATGGAGATTATGGAATAAATGGGTGGGGAACACAACAAACAGCCTATGCTCCATTGGATAGGATGTTAAAAGTCAATACTGCTGATGCTGATACAACCCAAAGACCAACATTAAAATGTGGATATAAAAATGGTAGTACAGATAAGAAAGCTCAAAAAAGAGATTTGTTCACAGGCCCAAGTGCTACAACAGGAGGAACAGATGGCATTGATGGTAAAGTAGAAGGAAATAATGTGCTTACTGTGCCGGTAGGATTAATAACAAGTGATGAAGTAATATATGCCGGAGGATTTTTTAAACAGAATAATGATGGATATTGGCTATATACAAATCAAAATTATTGGACCATGTCTCCTGACAGTTTCAACACTAACAATATTGCTTGCGTATTCATTGTCTATTCAGAAGGTAACCTCGCCGACGGTCGCACGGACTGGGCTGGAGCGGGCGTACGACCAGTAATAAATCTGAAAACTAATATAAAATTTACAGGAAATGGTACAATAGAATCTCCATACGAAGTATATGATTGAAATAATAAATCCTTGCCTAAGTTGCTCTAACTTTTTATTCTTGGGCAAGATTAAATTCCATGCGAAGGAACTCTCTTCGCTTTTTATTTGACAAAAAGTGCCTATAGTGTTAAACTAAAAAGCATTTGAAGGAGCCTTTAAAATGAAAAATTCTAAAAAAATAAATATTAAATTAAAACATACTAAAGAAGAAGTATTAAAAGTTCTTGATAAATTTAAACCAGAAGAACAAGCCATATTAATTGCTAGATATGGACTAAACAATAATAAATGCTTATCTGGAAAAGATATAATAGCCAGTTTAAATCTATCTATAAGTTTACCAGGAATTCTAAAAAAGTTAAATAAATTAGAAGAAAGAGTAGATATTTATTTAAGTGGTAAAACTTGGAATCCCAACATATCTTTAAAATATTCTCAAGAAGAAATAATTAATTATATGGCTTATTTTAATGATATTGAAAAAAAAGTAATAACATATTTCTATGGCATTAATCTTCCTAAAAGATATAAAAGAAAATCTATCGGGGATCTTTTAGAACCTAAATTAAGTGAAAAAGAAATAAAGCAAATTATAAATAATATCTATAATAAGATAGATAAAATAAATAATAAAGCCCCTGAAAGAAAATTAAATCTTCGCTTATCTAAAGAAGAAGTGAAAGAAAATATCGATTATTTTAAAGGAAAAAGAAAAGAAATAATGATTTTAAGATATGGATTAAATGGTGATAATCCCCATACTATATCCGAAATAAATCAAATTCTTAATCTAAATACCAGTAGACAAAATACTGATAATATTATTCATCGTGCTGAAGAAGCCATTATTAAACTAAGAGATAAACTTAATATAAATATTCCTAAATTAAATAAAGAAATAAAAAAATATTCTAAAGAAGATATAATATTAATTATTAATAATTTTAATGATTTAGAAAAACAAATCTTAATCGTATTATTTAATTTAGATAATAATGATCATAATTTAAATGAATTAATAACTGTCTTAAATTTAAATAATATAGAATTAGAAAGTATTTTAACTGATTTATTTCTTAAAATTAATAATTTATTAAATAATAAAATTAAATTTTTAATAAAAGAAGCTTTAGAAAATATTAAAATAAATAACAATATAATATCTAATTTAACTACTAAAGAATATATAATATTTTATTTATATTATCATGATATAAATTATCTAGATATTAGTAAATCATTAAATTTAAATAAAAAAGAAGTTATAAAAATATTAAGAAAAAGTTTATATTTAAAAAAACAAGAAATATATGATTTAAATCTTTTAAAAGAATCTTCTAAAAAATTAAAGTTAAACTAAAAGAATAACCATATGGGGTTATTCATTTTTTAGTATTTCAAATGTTTCTTTAACATTTTTAACTTTAGTATTATTTCTTTTACTAAAATTAGGAATTAAATGTAAATGCAAATGTTTAACTTCTTGATCTGTTCCATAATTAACTAATAAAGTTAAAGCCCTTTTATCTAATTTATTCATTATTTTAGGGCCTATTTCTTGGGCAACTTTTAACATATTAAAAGCCATCTCTTTATCTAGTTCCATATAATCAGTATAATGCTTTTTAGGAATAACTAATACATGCCCATCATTAACAGGATGTAAATCCATAATCACCATTAAATCATCATCTTCATATAATATATTACTTGCTATTTCTTTTTTTGCAATTTTACAAAATATACAATCCATTTATCTCACCCATTTAATTATATCATAACTTGTTATATATTTCTTTAAAAAAGTGTACTTTTATCATAATTTTGCATAGATTAAAATAGAGGAGGAATAAATGTGGCAAGTTATAAAGAGATAGTTACAAAGGCTGTTGTTGGTAAAGCAAAGAAAAATAGTGTTTCTAAATTTAGTGTTAAAACTGAAGAAGTACCCGATACAGTTTTAGGTTGTTGGGTTATTAATCATAATTTTGAAGGGCATAAAGAAAATGGTGTTGTAAATATTAATGGGGCTTTTGATGTTAATGTTTGGTATTCTTATAATAATGATACTAAAACTGCTGTTAGTACCAAAAGATTCAATTATAATGATAAAATGAATGTTCACCTAAAAGATGGAGCTAGTTTAAATGATGCATCAGAAATTATTGTTCGCAGTTTAAATCAACCCACTGTAACGGATGTTAATATTAAAGATGGTGAAGTAAACATGACTATTGAAAAAGAATTGGGGGTAGAAATTGTCGGTAGTACAATGCTTAAAGTAAGTGTTGAAGAAGATACAGACGATTATGAAGTTATAGAAGATACCGATGAAGGAACTGTAAATAATAGTATAGATGAAGTAAATGAAGATTATCTAAACTAGTCAACCAAAAAAGGTTGACAGTATATTATTAATATGGTAAAATGAAGTAACAAAGGAGGCAGAAACTATGGCAGTAAAATTAAGACTTAAAAGAATGGGAGCTAAACAAAAACCATTTTATCGAATAGTCGCCGCTGATTCAAGAAGTCCTAGAGATGGACGTTTTATTGAAACTGTTGGAACATATAATCCTGTTAAAAAACCCGCTGAAGTTAAAATTGATGAAGAACTTGTCATGAAATGGTTAACTAACGGTGCCGAACCAACAGATACAGTAAGAAGTATTTTATCTAAAGAAGGCATTATGGCTAAGCTAGATGCTAAAAAAGCAGGTAAATAAAATGAATATTGTCGAATTTACAACTTATTTAGTTCAAAATCTTGTTAAAAATCCTGATATGGTTAAAGTAAGCAGTTTCGAAGGTGACGAAGATATAACAATTATTGAAATTATTGTCGCAAGTTCTGATATGGGAGCCATAATTGGGAAACTTGGAAAGAATGCTAAATCTATTAGAACAATTATTCAAGCATATGCTTATTTAAATAATATCAAGAAAGTTAAAGTCAATATTGACGCATTTTAAGGGCTTAAAGCTCTTTTTTAATTTTAGTAATTAAAATTATAAATAAAACTTTAAAATAAAGTAACAAATTACTAATATATATTTGACTAATAATAAGATAAAGAGTATAATTTCTAATAGAAAGTAGGAATTTATGAAAAAAAGAATTATAAGTGCTATTGTTATGCTTTTAATAGTTATTCCCATTGTTTGGTATGGTGGTCCTATATTTAGAGTAGGGGTAGGAATCGTAAGTTCTCTTGCTTTAATTGAATTTATAGATTTACCAAAAAGCCATCATAAAATACCTTTATTAGTATCTTTTGCAAGTATTATATGTTTACTATTATTAGTATTTTCTGATTACCAAGATAGTTATTCTATTATGTATGGTATTAGCTACCGAGCTCTTGCTATAACTTTATTAGTCTTATTAGGTTTAAGCTTATTTTATAAAAATAAAGAATTTGAAGCAACAAATGCCCTAACTATGATTGGAGCTATAGTCTTATTAGGAACTAGTTTTAACACCATGATATTAGTCCGGATGTTTAGTTTATATAAGTTTATTTATTTAATATTAATATTTATCTTAACTGATACTTTTGCTTTATTTGGAGGTAAATTACTTGGTAAACATAAACTAATACCTCATGTTAGCCCCAATAAAACAATTGAAGGAAGTATTATAGGTTCTGTTATTGCAACCATTGGAGCTAGTTTATTCTATCATTTTCTAATTGCTCATATCAATTTTAAAGTTATCTTAGGTACTTTAATATTATCTATCTTAGGTCAAATTGGTGATTTAATTTTTAGTAAAATAAAAAGAGAAAATAATCTTAAAGATTTTAGCAATTTAATTCCTGGTCATGGAGGAATATTAGATCGCCTAGATAGTACTATTGCTATTATGTTAGGATATTTATTATTATATAGTTTATTTTAAGGAGGAAAACATATGTGGTTTATTACATTAATATTATTAATATTTATTTTAGGTTTAATTATTTTAGTTCATGAATTTGGTCATTTTATCACGGCTAAAAAAGCTGGAGTATACATTCATGAATTTTCTATAGGTATGGGTCCTATTATCAAGACTCATAAAGGAAAAGATGGTATTGATTATAATTTAAGAGCTTTTCCTATTGGTGGTTTTGTTTCTATGGCTGGGGAAGTTTACGAAGATGATGATACCAAAAAAATCCCTAAAGATAAATTTATGTGCAACAAAAAATGGTATCAAAGAGTTATAATTCTTGCCGCGGGTGTTTTTAATAATTTTGTTTTAGCTATTGTTATTTTATTTTTCATGGCTCTAATCTGGGGTGCTCAAAGTTTAAAACCTGAAATAGGGGAAATAATAGAGGATTCCGCGGTTGCTAATGCTGGTCTCGTACCTGGAGATACTATTTTAGCAATTAATAATCATAAAGTATTTAGTTGGGATCAAGCTCAAATATTATTATATATGGAAGATAAAGATAACACTTATGATTTTAAAATTGAACATCAAAATGGTCAAGTTGATACTTACAAAATAACTCCCCATAAAATAAAAAATGAAGATACGGGGGAAGAACAAAATCAATTTGGATTTAAAATTGCTACAAATATTGAAAGAGGATTCTTTACTAGTCTTAAATATGCTTTTGCTAAATTTGGCAGTTTAATTAGTACTATGTGGTTAACAGTTGTTAATCTCTTTACCGGAAAAATTGCTTTAAATAATCTATCAGGACCTGTTGGCATTTATCAAGTTGTTGGGGAAAGTATTTCTGTTGGAGTATCTCAAGTAGTTTACTTAATTGCCTTTTTAAGTATTAATGTAGGCTTAATTAATATTCTACCTATCCCTGCATTTGATGGAGGAAGAATCTTATTCTTAATTATTGAAAAAATAAAAGGAAGTCCAATTAATCAAAATTTTGAAAATTGGTGTCATACTATTTTCTTCTTCTTACTTATTGCCTTAATGATTTATATTACCATCTTTGATATTATAAGATTTTAAGTAAGAAAATAATAATCCTTTTAAAGTTCTAAATTTATAATAAAATAAATAACATAATGAAGAAGGCGATTAAAATCGAAAAAATTAGAATTCCTAAATATACATTAGGAGAGGAGTTAATAAGTTCTATATCTCATGGCATAGGTTTTTGTTTATCTATCGCCGCGTTAGTTTTATGTATTATAGAATCAGCCCATCATCATAATACTCTTGCCATCGTTGCCAGCATCATTTATGGTTTAAGCTTAATGACATTATATTTAATTAGTACATTATATCATGCCTTTAAACCTAATCAAGCTAAAAGAGTATTTAGAGTATTAGATCATTCAAGTGTATTTTTACTTATCGCTGGTTCTTATACTCCTTACTGTTTATTAGTAATTCCTAAAATAAGAGGCTTAATCTTATTAGCTATCATCTGGTCTTTAGCATTAATTGGTATAATTGGTGATAGTATTAATATCAATAAATTTGAAAAAATAGCTTTTCCTTTATATATATTAATGGGTTGGGCTATTGTATTTTCTCTTCAAACTCTAAAAGCTAACTTACTTCCTTTAGGATTGCTTTGGCTTACTATTGGAGGAGTATTATATACGATTGGAGCTTTAATATATTTAATTGGAATTAAAGTTAAATACATGCATTCTATCTTTCATTTCTTTGTTTTAGGTGGTAGTATTTTTCAATTTTTCTCTATATTTCTCTATGTTTTATAAAGACACTTAAGTCTTTTTTATTTGCTTAAATTATGTTAAAATATAAATATGTCCCAGTAGTTCAGCTGGATAGAATGTTGGCCTCCGACGCCAAAGATCACGCGTTCGAATCGCGTCTGGGACACCATTAATTTATTATAACATTGCTCTAAAACTTAAGTATTTTCTTTTCTAGTTATTCATGTTATAATAAAACTATTAAAGGAAATATTATGAAAATTAATAATATAAAATATATTTAATTATTAGAAAGGAAAATTAAAATGATTATTCAAAATGTAAAAGGGGGATATGACTTCTTACCCAAAGAACAAAGAATTAGAAATTATATTAATGATATTTTAAAAGAAACTTTTTTAGAATATGGCTATCTACCAATTGAAACATCTATATTATGTTATTATGATATGCTAGCTGGTAAATATGATGAAAATAATGATATTCTAAAAGAAATATACAAATTAACTGATCAAGGAGGCCGTAAATTAGGCTTAAGATATGACTTAACTGTTCCTTTTGCCAAGTTTATTGCTTTAAATAAAAACTCTCTTAAAATGCCATTTAAAAGATATGAAATAGCTAAAGTATTTCGTGATGGTCCTGTAAAAGTAGGAAGAGATAGAGAGTTTACTCAATGTGATGTTGATGTTGTGGGTATTGGAGGCGAATTAATTGAAGCTGAACTATTAAGCTTATATTATAAAGCCTTTACGAAACTTGGAATAGAAATTAAAATAAAATATAATAGTCGTAACTTAATGCGTGGTTTAGTAAGTAACACCGGAATAGATTCTGATTTAATATCTTCTGTTATTACTATTATTGATAAAAAAGATAAAATAACTCCTGAAGAATTTGCTAAATATTTAACAGAAATAGGCTTAAGCAAGGAATCTATTACAAGTTTATCTGAAGATTTTTCTCTTAATTTAGAAGCTTTAGAACAAAAATATAAAGATACTAATAATCTAGAAATAAGTAAAGGATTACAAGAATTAAGAGAATTAACTAATTATATTGAAGCGATAGATCTAAAAGAAATATGTATTTTTGATTCAACTTTAGCTCGTGGTCAAGATTATTATACTGGCAATGTCTTTGAAGTTTATGAAAAAAATGGTAAACTTTCTAGCAGTATTGGTGGGGGAGGTCGTTATGACAAGATGATTACCGAATTTATTGATGATGGTGAGATTTATCCTGCCGTCGGAGTAAGTTTTGGCTTAACAAGTATTTTTGAACTATTAAAAGATAAAGAAGAATTTAAAACCTCATCAAATCTTGATATATATATTATTCCTCTTAATACTCCAAAAGAAAGTTTAAAATTAGCAAATAGTCTAAGAGATTTAGGTTTTATTGTAGATATTGAAATGAATGATAAAAAACTTAAAAAGAGTCTTGATTATGCTAATAAAGAAAATATTCCTTATGTAATAATTCTTGGTGAAGATGAAATTAAAAATGGTGAATTTAAAATTAAAAATATGCAAAAGAAAGAAGAATACACTATTAATATAGATAATTTATCTTTAATAAAAGATTATTTAAAAAAATAAAAATCCCAACTAACTAAGCCTTTTTAGTTAGTTTTTTTCATGAAAGTCTGTACTTTTAAACAATTGTATGGTATTATTTTAATAGGTGAGGAAAAAATGTTTAATTATATAATTGGTAAAGTTGTATTACAAGAAAGTAATTATATAGTTTTAGAAAATAACAATATTGGTTTTACTATCTATGTTGCTAATCCTTTTAGTTTTGAATTAGATAGTGTAATTAAAGTTTATATTTATAATCAAATAAGAGAAGATGATTATAGTTTATATGGTTTTAAAACTAATGAAGAAAGAATATTATTTTTAAGATTAATAAATGTTAAAGGTTTAGGTCCTAAAATTGCTATGCCTATGCTTGCAACTGGTAGTCTCGCGGGTATCATTGATGCGATAGATCGTGAAAACGTTTTATATTTAACTAAATTTCCTAAAGTTGGTGATAAACTAGCTAGACAAATAATCTTAGACTTAAAAGGTAAATTAGCAAGTAAAGATGAATTAAATATAACAGGAGACTTTGATGAATTAGTAAGTGTTCTTGAAAGTTTAGGTTATAAAAATAGTGAAATAAAGAAAGTATTACCAAAAGTAAATGCTTCTTTAGATATTGAAAATCAAATTAAAGAAGCTTTAAAATTAATGCTTAAATAAAAAATAAATAATTAAAGGAGGTTTAATCTATGGATGAGCGAATAGATGAAAGAATTATAACTAGTGAAGAATTAGATAGTGATATTTTTGAGCAAAGTCTAAGACCTTTAACATTAGATGAATATATAGGTCAAGAAGAAATAAAAGAAAACCTACGTATTTTTATTGAAGCTGCCAAAATGCGTGAAGAATCCCTAGATCATGTTTTACTATATGGTCCTCCTGGTTTAGGAAAAACTACTCTTGCTCATATTATCGCAAATGAACTAGGCTGTAATATTAAAACAGCATCAGGCCCTTCTTTAGAAAAAAGTGGGGATTTAGCCGCAGTCTTATCTAATCTTGAACCTGGTGATGTTCTATTTATTGATGAAATCCATCGTATGCCTAAATTTGTTGAAGAAATACTATATCCTGCCATGGAAGATTTTGAATTAGATATTATCATCGGTAATGAAGGTAAAAGTCGTAGTATTAAAATTGATTTGCCTCCTTTTACTTTAGTGGGCGCAACAACTCGTGCTGGTGATTTATCCAGTCCTCTTCGTGATCGTTTTGGGATAGTTTCTAAATTAAATTATTATAAAGATAGTGAACTGCAACAAATAGTTAAAAGAACTGGTCGTGTTTTAAATATGACTATTACCGATGAAGCTGCTCTAGAAATTGCCCGTCGTTGTCGTAAAACTCCTCGTGTTGCCAATCGTTTATTTAAAAGAGTTCGTGATTTTGCTTTAGTAAATGGAACAGGAACTATTGATTATGATATTACTCTAGATAGTTTAAAAAGATTAAAAGTAGATGAATATGGTTTAGATGAAATAGATATTGATTATTTAGAAGCTTTAATTAATAAATTTAATGGAGGACCAGTTGGCGTTGAAACTATTTCTACTGCGATTGGAGAAGAAGTAAGTACTATAGAAGATGTTGTTGAACCATTCTTACTCCAAGAAGGTTTTATTAGACGTACTCCACGTGGTCGTGTTGCTACTGAAAAAGCTTATGAACATCTAAAAATTACCAGACAAGGTTCATTATTTTAAATAGAAAGAGGGATAAAAATGATATTATTACTATTATTAAAAAAATCCTTTCTAAATTAATATAAAAGAATATTAAAAAGAAAGGAGATAAAAAATGCAAATAATAGATGGTAAAAAAATAGCTTCTGAGATTAGAAGTGAATTAAAAGCGGAAATAAAAAAATATAATTTAAAACCAGCTTTAAGAGTATTATTAATAAATGATAAAGAAGAAAGTAAAATATATGTTAAAAATAAAGTTAAAGCGGGTATAGAATTAGGTATTGATGTTCAAGTTATTAATTTTGATGCAAATAACACCACCGAAGAAATAGTTGAATGTATTAATAACTTAAATAATGATAATAATGTTGATGGTATTATTATTCAAAGTCCTGTCATCGATAAATTTGATGAAAATTATCTTAGTAGTTTAATTATCCCAGAAAAAGATGTTGATGGGTTTGGCATTATGAATATGGGTTATTTAGCTACCAATAATGCTCGTTATATAAGTGCTACTCCTTATGGTATTATAAAATTATTAGAAAAAGAAAATATATCTATTGCTGGTAAACATGTTGTAATTATTGGCCGTAGTAATATTGTCGGAAGACCTTTAGCCTTAGCTTTATTAAATCGTGATGCTACTGTAACTATAACTCATTCTAAAACTAAAAATTTAAAAGAAATAACTAAAACAGCTGATATATTGGTAGTAGCTATTGGGAAAGCCAATTTTATAACCCAAGAATATTTAAAAAAAGATGTAGTAATAATTGATGTAGGAATAAATCGTCTTAATAATAAATTATCTGGTGATGTTGATTTTGAAAATGTAAAAGATATGTGTTCTTATATTACTCCTGTTCCAGGAGGAGTAGGACCTATGACTGTTACCATGTTACTTTCTAATGTTGTAGAAAGTGCTAAAAGAAAAGAGGGAAAGAAAAATGGATAAAAGAATTAAAGAAGCTTTAAAAAAAGAAGAGGAGCGTCAACAAAATAATATTGAATTGATTGCCTCTGAAAATTATGTTTCTAAAGATATCTTAGAATTACAAGGAAGTATCTTTACTAATAAATATGCTGAAGGCTATTCTGGTAAAAGATACTATGGAGGTTGCATTAATGTTGATACTATTGAAGATTTAGCTATCGAATATGTTACTAAATTATTTAATGCTAAATATGCGAATGTTCAACCCCACAGTGGTTCTAGTGCTAATATGGCTGTCTATCGGGCTTTATTAAAACCTAAAGATAAAGTTATGGGCTTAAATTTAGCTCATGGAGGCCATTTAACTCATGGCCATAGTATTAATTTTAGTGGGCTAGACTATGAGTTTGTATCTTATAATTTAGATAGTGAAACGGAAATGTTAAATTATGATGCCATAAGAGAACTTGCTAAAAAAGAAAAGCCTCAAATGATTGTAGCCGGGGCTAGTGCTTATTCAAGAAATATTGATTTTAAAAAATTTAGAGAAATTGCCGATGAAGTTGGAGCCTTATTATTTGTTGATATGGCTCATATAGCTGGTTTGGTAGCCGCTGGACTTCATGAAAATCCCGTTTTATATGCTGATGTAGTATCATCAACTACCCATAAAACTTTAAGAGGCCCACGTGGAGGCATAATATTAACTAATAATGAAGAAATAGCAAACAAAATAAATAAAACTATTTTCCCCGGTATTCAAGGTGGTCCCTTAATGCATGTTATCGCTGCGAAAGCCGAATGTTTTTATGAAGCTTTACAAGAAGAATTTAAAGATTATGCTAAGCAAGTAATTAAAAATGCTCAAGCTTTATGTAATACTTTAAAGGAAGAAGGTTTTAGAATCATTTCAGGTGGTACAGATAATCACTTAATGCTTGTTGATGTAAAAACTAGTTTAGGCATGACTGGTAAAGATGCTGAAAGTATATTAGATAGAATCTGTATTACAGTTAATAAAAACACGATTCCTAATGAAACTGAATCACCATTTAAAACAAGTGGTATAAGACTAGGAAGCCCTGCGATGACTACTCGTGGTTTAAAAGAAGAAGAATTTAAAGAAATAGGTCATATTATCAGTAAAGCCTTAAAAAATAAAGATAATGAAGAACTTTTAGAAACATTAAAAGAAGAAGTATTAAATATAACTAAGAAATATCCTATTACCATGTAAGGAGGATTAAAATGACAAAAGGCAAATTAATAGTTATTGAAGGAACAGATTTTTCTGGTAAACAAACTCAAACAGAACTTTTAGTTAAAAATTTACAAAATTTAGGAATTAAAGCCGTTCACTTTAGTTTTCCTAATTATGCATCTCCAACAGGACGTATTATTAGTGAAGCTTATTTAGGCAAAAAAAATCCTTCCTATTTTAAAGAAGGAATTGAAAATGTTGATCCTAAAATATCTAGTCTTTATTATGCTGCTGATCGTCTCTATAATATAAAAATTATTGAAAAATATTTAAATGCTGGTTATATTGTAGTATTAAATCGTTATGTAGAATCTAATATGGCCTATCAAGGTGGCAAAATAAAAGATATAAAATTAAGAAATATTATGTATGAATGGTTAGATAATTTAGAATTTGTTTTATTAGAATTACCTCGTCCTGATTTAGTAATATTTCTTTATATGCCTTATGAAAAAGTATGTTATTTTAAAGAACAAAAAGGGGAGATTCCTAATGTAGACACTCTTCATATGGCCGAGATTGCTTATTTTGAATTAGCAAGTATTTATGATTATCATAAAGTAAATTGCTTTAAAGATAATGAATTAAGACCTATAGAAGAATTAGGAACTGAAATATTAAATAAAGTAAAAACATTCATAGAAGAAGATGAAGAAAATGAATATTAATGATTTTGATTATAACTTACCTCAAGAATTAATTGCTCAAACACCCTTAAAAAAAAGAGATAATTCTAAACTTTTAATTTTAGATAAAGAAAATGGTTATATTAAACATGAACATTTTAATAATATAATAAATGAATTAAAAAAAGGCGATGTATTAGTATTAAATGATACTAAAGTTATACCAGCTCGTTTAATAGGTACGAAAATTAGTACTAATGCCATTATTGAAATTTTATTATTAAAAGATTTAGGAAATAATATTTGGGAATGTTTATCAAGACCTGCTAAAAGACTTAAAATTGGGACAATTATTAAATTTAGTGATGATTTAGAAGCTGAAGTTATTGAAAAACTTGATGAAGGAATAGTTCATGTTAAATTAATATATACAGGTATTCTAATGGAAATATTAGATAAACTAGGGGAAATGCCTTTACCTCCCTATATTCATGAAAAATTACAAGAAAAAGATCGTTATCAAACAGTTTATGCTAAAAATATCGGTAGTGCTGCTGCCCCAACCGCGGGCCTTCATTTTACTGAAGAATTATTAGAAGAATTAAAAACTAAAGGAATAGAACTATTATTTGTTACTTTACATGTTGGTTTAGGAACATTTAGACCAGTAGAAGTTGAAAATATTTTAGATCATCATATGCATAGTGAATATTATGAAATGAGTGCCGAAGTAGCTCAAAAACTAAATAAAGCCCAAAAAGAAAAACGTAAAATATACGCGGTAGGTACAACATCTACTAGAGTATTAGAAACCATTAAACATAAATATGGGGAATTTAAATCTTGTCATGGTAATACTGATATCTTTATTTATCCTGGTTTTAAATTTCAAGCCATAGATGGTTTAATTACTAATTTTCATTTACCCAAATCAACTTTATTAATGTTAGTTAGTGCTCTAGCAAGTAAAGAATATATCTTAAATGCTTATAATGAAGCTATTAAAAATAATTATCGTTTTTTCTCTTTTGGTGATGCTATGTTTATTAAATAAGGACTTTAAAAGTCTTTTTTCTATTAATAACACTTCTAGGTAAAAATCATATATTACTAAAGGAGTGATTTAAGTGAATTATGATTATAAATATGGCAACACAGCTTATAAATATTTTAATGATATTGGTCTTGAAGTAAAAGAATATTCTATTTTAGCTCCGGAACAAGAGCAAAAAACTCAACCAGGAATGGAATATGCTATGAATCCCAAACCAATATTTGATAATCCATGTTATCAGGGAAGTGGTAAATTAAAAGACAAAGTAACCATCATAACTGGTGCCGACAGTGGGCTTGGAAGAGCCGCGGCTATTGCCTTTGTAAAAGAAGGAGCAAAAGTTGTTATTCCATATTATGATGAACATGAAGATGCTAAATATACTAAGGAATATATTGAAAAATTAGGAGGGGAATGTCTTTTAATTTCTGGAGATTTACAAGATAAGAGTTTTAGTAAAAAAATAGTAAATATGACTTTAGAAAAATTTGGTAAAATAAATATTTTAGTTAATAATGCTGGTGTCCAATATCAAGCAGACAAATTAGAATGTATAAGTGATGAACAATTTGATAAAACCATGAAAGTAAATGTTTATGGTATGTTTTATTTAACTAAAGAAGTATTACCTTATTTACATGAAGGAGATTCTATCATTAATTTAACATCGGTAACAACCTTTTATGGTGAACCTCAGTTAATTGATTATGTTACTACTAAGGGAGCTATTGTTGGTTTTACTAGAGCTTTAGCTAGAAATTTAGCCTTAAGAAAAATAAGAGTAAACGCTATTGCCCCAGGCTTCTTTTGGACACCTTTACAACCAGCTTGTTGGGTTAAAGAAAAAATACCATCTCTTGGAGCCGAAGCAGCCATGGCAAGAGGAGCAATGCCTTATGAACTAGCTCCAACATTTGTCTTTTTAGCATCAGATGATTCTAGTTATGTAACAGGCCAAGTAATTCATAACAACGGTGGGCAAATAATGGGTTAAAAAAAATAACTTCCAAAAATATGGAAGTTTTAAAATGTTTAAATTTCTTTTCTATTAATATTCTTAGAAGTTAAAAATTTATTTTTATCTTTTTTATGCACAAATAAAATTTCATATCCACAAGCATTAGCAATTTTTTCTAAAGAATCAAAATTAATATCTGTTTTTTCTCTTTCATAATCACTTAAAGTAGATCTTCCTAAAAATACTTTTTTTGCTAATTCCTCTTGGGAAAAATTATTTTCTCTACGCATTGTTTTAATTATTTTACCAACCATTCTTCAATCACCAACTATATTGTCTCATTTTTCTGAACATTTTTCTTGACTTGTGGAAAAACTCGGAGTATAATTTAACTATGCTATGTGGAAATACTCCACATATATACCTTTAAAGGTGGTAAAATAATGGAAAAGAATAAAAGAATATTTATAATAGTAGGTATTTTAATAGGAGTAATAGGAATATCATTAGCATATTTTGTAGGGAAGATGTTGTCTAGTGGTGAAGGAGCAACAACTAAAG
>CANRBQ010000004.1 GCA_947628905.1 uncultured Bacilli bacterium | reverse complement strand
TTACTCAATTATATTAGAAATTTCTAACTTATACTAAAATTATAATCTAGCAAGTGTAAATTGTCAAGAAAAATATCGTATAATTCCAGTAAAATGTGACATTATAACTTAGATATGAAAGAATTATAATGGTGATTTTAAATGCTTTATAGAGAAAGATTGGAAAGTTTAAGAAATAGGGAAGGTTTAACTCAAAGGAAAGCGGGGGAGATGATTAATCTTGATAGTGGAACATATAGTCATTATGAAAAAGAAGATTTAGTAATTCCGATTAAACATTTAATTGTATTGTGTGATTATTTTAATGTTTCTTTAGACTATATTTTTAGTTTTTGTGAATCTAGGAATTATAATAACTGTTTTAAAGGTTTTGATCTTAAGAAAAGTGGTGAAAGATTAAGGGCTTTTAGAAAAGAAAATAGATTTACTCAAGAAAAATTAAGTGAATTATTAAATACTACACAGTCTGTTTTGTCGGATTATGAAAAGGGAAAAAGACTTATTCCTACACCATTTTTATATACAATATGTGATAATTATAAAATGTCTGCTGACTATTTGTTGGGTAGAATAGATAATCCTAAGAAGATTAATTAAGGTTATACAAAATAAAGTATAACTTTTTTTTATTTATTCATAATAAGAATGGAGGTTAGTATGAATAAAGAAGAATATCAAAAATTAGTTAAGAAGCATGAACCAAAAGAAAATAAATTAGAGAATACTATTTTTGCTTTTTTAGTTGGAGGTACAATTGGCTTTTTAGTTGAGGGGGTTATTCAAGTATTAATGAATATTTTTGAAATTGGAAGAATAGAGGCTAGCAGTTGGACATGTTTAATAGTTATTTTTATTGCGTCTTTGTTTACTGCTTTGGGATTTTTTGATGATTGGATGAGTAAAGCTAAAGCTGGGTTATTACTTCCTACAACAGGATTTGCGCATTCAGTATCAAGTAGTGCTTTAGATTATAAAAGAGAAGGTTTAATTACAGGTTTGGGTTCTAATTTTTTTAAACTTGCGGGTAGTGTTATTCTTTATGGAATATTAAGTGCTTTTATATTAGTTATAGTGAAGGTGATTATAGGTGGCTAGTAAAAAATTTAATAATGTATATATTAAAGATAATGTTTCAATAGTTGGACCTTTAGAAAAAGAGGGATTACTTAAAAATTATGATTTAGCAATTGATGATTATTATTATGGTGAGAGAACTTTTGAACAAGCGGAAATTAAGATGCAAAATGTAGTATTAGATAATTTACTTAATTATAATAAATTAAGTGAAAGTAAAATTGATTTATTAATAGGGGGAGATTTAGTAAATCAAATTAGTATATCTGGGTATAATGCTTCTAAATATAGAATTCCTTTTTTAGGTGTTTATAGTGCTTGTGCTTCGTATGTTGAAGAATTAATTATTGGATCTACATTTATAAGTGGTAAATTAGCTAAAAAAGTTGTTGCTATTACAAGTAGTCATAATTTAAATTCAGAAAGACAATTTAGATATCCAGTAGAATATGGAGCAATTAAAAAACATACAAGTACTTTTACTACTACGGGGGCTGTTGCAACTTTATTAACAAATGAAGTTACGGGAATAAAAATTGAAAGTGCAACAATTGGAAAAGCTATAGATATGGGAGTTAAAGATACTAATAATATGGGAGCAGTAATGGCTCCAGCAGCGGCTGATGTTTTAAATACTCATTTATTAGAAATGAAAAGAAATGTTAATTATTATGATTTAATTGTTACTGGTGATTTAGGTTTAGTTGGTAAAGAAATTTTTACAGAAATGCTTGATAAAGTTTATGATATAAGAATTAAAAAATATATGGATGCAGGTTCAGAAATATATACTAATTCTCAAGAAACATATGCTGGAGCAAGTGGACCAGTGGCTTTACCTTTAGTAATGTTTGATAAAGTATTAAATTGTAAAAAATATAAAAAAATATTATTTATTGCTACAGGTTCTTTGCAATCTGTTCAACTTGCAAATCAAAAATTAGGAATACCTGGTATTGCACATGCGATTAGTTTGGAGGTTTTATAATGATTTTTATTTGGGCTTTTATTGTAGCGGGATTAATGTGTATGATAGCACAAATAATTTTAGATAATACTAAATTAACTCCAGGACATGTTACAACTTTATTTACAGTTTTGGGGGCAATATTAGCTTTCTTTGGAATATATGATAAATTAATAGATATTGCTGGTGGGGGAGCTACCACGATAATATCTAATTTTGGTTATCTTCTTTATACAGGAGCTTTAGAAGGTTATCGAGAGTTTGGAATACTTGGTATTTTTTCAGGACTTTTAACTAAAGGGGGTTTAGCAATAGTGGGTTCGGTTGTTTTTGCAACGATAATGGCTTTAATTTTTAAACCAAAGGACTAATTAGTTCTTTTTATTTGGACAATTTTCTGTTATAATATTCTTAATAAGAAGGGATATTTATGGCTAAACAAAATATTAAGAATTTTAAATTAGAACAAGAAGAATTAAAACCTATGACTATTGGAGTATTTGAAAGTAGAAAAAAAAGTTCAGTGGGAATATTTATTATACTATCAATTTTTATTTTATTAGTTTTGTTTTTACCTCAGTTATCTACACAGTTTAATAAATATTTTGGTAAGGAACCAGATTTGCCTAATCCTGGAGGGGCGGTAGATCCGATTGTTCCTCCAGATCCTGATAGTGATGACGAAGATGATTTTTATAGTACTTTTTATGATTTTGGAACAGATTTAAAAATTGATAGAGATGATATTTCTATTGGTAGTTTTGAAATAAGTAATGAAAATATTTTAAGTTTTAATATTATAAATAATGCTGATAGTGATATTACTTTAACTAATTTAAATTATTATTTAGAACTATATAATGAAGATCATACTTTATTAGAGAGAATTAAATTAGTTGGGGGAACTATTGATGTAAATAGTAGTAGAGATTATGATAGAGAGTTAAATTTTAGTGATACTTCACAGATAGCTGCCGTGGTGTTTGCTAAATTAGAAGCTAAAGATTATACACCGATAAATATTAATAATGATGCTGATGGAAAAGGTTCTTTAGTTTGTAGTAGGCCTCATGAGAAAGTTACTTATAATTTTGTAAATAATAAATTAAAAGATATAACAAGTGAAATTTCATATACACAGGCAGATGTAGATTATGCAGAAGTATATCAAAGATATAGTAATCAATCAACAATATATAATGGTAGACCGGGAATTGCTTCAACATTTTTACAATATAATGATACTTTTAGTGTTTCAACAACTGTTGATTTAAGTGAAGCAAATAGAACAACAATATATAATGCAGATTCTTTTTCCTTAGATACAGAAGCTAAGGTAGTTAATTTTGAGATGGAGGCTCAAGGGTTTGATTGTGATTAACAACTGGGAGTAAAGGAAGTGGTTTTAATGGAATATAAGTTTTGTATAAATGATTTTGAGGGTCCTTTAGACCTTCTTTTACATCTAGTTAAAACATCTAAGATGGATATATATGAAATTGATATTAAAATAATTATAGAAGAATATTTAACTTTTATTGAACAAGAGAAAAATAGAAATATTGATATAGCTAGTTCTTATTTAGTAATGGCAGCAGAATTAATTCATTTAAAAAGTAAAATGTTAGTTAATGATGATAGTGTAGATAATTCTTTAGATAATGATGAATTTCATATTGAAAGTGAAGAAGATTTAAGAAGAAAAATTATGGAATATGAAAAATATAAAAAGATTTCTGAAACATTAGTAGAGCAAATGAATAAAAGAAATAATTTTTATACAAAAAGTCCTTCAAAGTTAGATAATGTAGTTGATAATAGTAAAATAAATTTAGGTAATGTAGATGTAGAAGATTTACTTAAGGCTTTAAAAAATATTGTAGAAAGAGAAAAATATCAAAAACCACTTAATACTAAAATAACTAAAAGAGAATATAGCGTAGAAAAAAGAATAGATGATATAAGAAAAATATTAACTGTTAGAGATAAAGTAGAATTTGGAGAATTGTTTCCTGAACATGATAGAGATTTTTTGATAGTTACGTTTTTGTCGGTTTTAACGATGAGTAAGAATGAAGAAATTATGCTTACTCAAGAAGATAATTTTAAACCAATTATAGTGGAAAGGAGGGTTTTAAATGGATAAATTAGGTATTTTAGAAGGGATACTTTTTGTCGTAGGAGATGAAGGGATTACTTTAAATAATTTATGTGATATTATGGCAATTAATATAGATGAAGCAAAAGAATTATTGCTTAAACTTAAGAATAGTTATGAAGCAAAAGATAGGGGAATAAGAATAAGTTATTTGGGTGATGCTTTTAAGTTAACAACTAAAGAAGAACATAAAGAATATTATCAGAAATTAGTAGATAATCCGGATGCTAATACTCTTAGTCCTTCAACTTTAGAAGTATTAGCTATAATTGCTTATAATCAACCTATTACAAGGGTTGAAATAGATGAGATAAGGGGAGTTCAAAGTGCTTATATTGTAAGAAGATTAGTTGCTAAAGGGTTAATAAAAGAGGCTGGGAAATCAAAGTTACCTGGAAGGCCTAATATGTATAGAACAACAAGAGAATTTTTGGATTCTTTTGGACTTGCAAGTTTAAATGAATTGCCAGAGTTTACACCTGATAAAGAAGAAACGGAAGAAGAAACAGAATTGTTTACATCTATTTATAAAGAGGAAGAGAATGAAATGGGAGTTTAATTATAGTTTAGAAGAAGGAAAGTATAAAGACTATTTAGAAATGAATATTACGGGTATTCATTTTAAAGAAGAAATACTTACAGGAGAAGAGTTGAAGTTTCAAACTTTGAGAGAAGTTGAATTTCAAAATGTTAAATTTATTAGTTGTACTTTAAATAATGTTTTTTTAGCAAAAGTTAAATTTATTAATTGTGAATTTTTAAATGTTAGTGTAATAGAATCTAATTTTAATAAAGTTAGTTTTGTTAATTGTAAGTTTACTAATGTTAGTTTTTTTGAATGTAAACTTGTTGATTTAGAAATTAAAGAAAGTATTTTACAATATTCTAAATGGGAAAATATAGAAATAAATAATAGTAAATGGGATGGAATTAATTTAAAAGAGAATATTTTTAGACATAATAAATTTATAGATACAGAGTTTTTTAAGTGTGATTTTAATTTAGATAATTTTATTGATACTGATTTTAGAAATTGTGATTTAAAAACTAGTCATTTTAAAGGAGTTAATATTAATATAGATGAATTTATTGGATCTAAGTTATCAGTGTTAAATATGATAGAAATTGTAGGAGATAAGGGGATTATTTTAGAAGATTAAATTTGATAGGTATTAAATAAAGTGTATAATTATTTTAAGAGGAGATGATTATAGAAGCCATAGAGTATGTGAAAAAATATCAAACCGAAAATAATAGAATTGAAGTTAAGAAAGCTTTGGGTGGCTTTCCAACTTGTTATGATACTCTTTCTAGTTTTTCAAACAAATACGGAGGTATAATAATATTTGGAATTGATGAAAATAGAAATTTTGAAATAACTGGTGTATATGATATAAATGATTTGCAAAAGAAAATATCTTCTTTATGCAACGATTCAATGGAACCTATAATTAGACCTGATATACTACCTTTTGAATATGAGGGAAAACAATTATTAGCAGTAAAAGTTGATGAAATATCTCAAAATAAAAAGCCATGCTATTATAAGCCAAAGGGATTAAAAGGTGGATCTTATACACGGATTGGTGATAGTGATTTGCTTATGACGGATTATGAGATATATGCTTTACAAAGTTATAAAGATCATATTTTTGAAGATATTAGACCTAATAAAAGAGCTAGTTTAAATGATTTAAATAATGAAGCATTAAAAGAATATATTGATAAAATAAAAAGAGAGAAACCAAATTTTGCAAAAAATAATTATAATAAATGCTTAAAATTAAGTGGAATAATTGATTTAAGTGAAGAGAATATTTATCCAACTTTAGCTGGTACCCTTATTTTTGGTGAATATCCTCAAAGTTTTTATCCTCAATTATTTGTTGCTTGTACTGTTATTCCTGGAAAAGAATTGGGAGAAGTAGGTCTTTTAGGTGAAAGATTTTTAGATAACAAAAGAATTGAAGGAACTATTGAAGAAATGCTAGAAGGCACTATGAATTTCTTACAAAGAAATATGAAAACAAGTGTCATAATTAACTCTGATGGCAAAAGAACAGATCGCACTGAATATCCGTTAGAAGCATTAAGAGAAGCGATAGCTAATGCGTTAATCCATAGGGATTATAGTGCTCAAACTGAAAATGCTTATATTTCTGTATATATGTATAATGATAGAATTGAAATAATAAATCCTGGTGCTTTATATGGAACAAATAAAATAGAAAAATTAGGCACAGCAACTACTATGGAATCAAGAAATACAACTATAGTTAGAATACTTGAAGAAAAAGGATCAGTTATTGAAAATAGACATTCAGGTATTCCTACTATGAGACGTGAAATGAAAAATTATGGTTTACCGGAGCCTGAATTTTATGAAGAAAGAGATAGTTTTAAAGTAATATTTAGAAATACAAGTGTAGTCAATGGTCAAGTTAGTGGTCAAGTCAGTGGTCAAGTGTTAGAATATCAAAAATTAGTATTAGAATATTGTACATTGCCTAAATCAACAGTTGAAATAAAGAGTTACCTTAATATTAATTCTAGAAGTTATGTTAGAGAAAAAATTATTAAACCCTTAATAGAAAGAGGCCTTTTAAGTTATACAAATAAGGACCATATTAATGCAAGTAATCAAAAATATATAACAAAAAAGCAATAATCTATTTTATGTCACAATTTTATTAAAAAATTGTGATTTTTTAATTTATTTATGTTATAATATGGCTAGTTGCTTGTGTGGCGGAATGGTAGACGCACCAGACTCAAAATCTGGCGAAGGCAACTTTGTGTGGGTTCAAGTCCCACCACAAGCACCAAATAGATAGGAAACTCGGACTTTTTAATAAGTTCGAGTTTTTATATTTAATAATTTATGATAAAATGATTTTAGTAATTAAGGGGGGTAAATATAAAAAAAGTTAATTAAAACAGAAATAAATGTTAATAACAATAAAATAGGCATTCTAAGAATTGATGATATATATTATTGACTGATTTAGCAAAATATTCTAGTCTTGAAAATCCTGCAAATGTACTAATATGTTGGATGAGTAATAAAGGAACATTTGCTCATCCTGATATAACATTTGAATTTGCAAGTTGGTTAAGTCTTACTTTTAAATTATATTTGATTAAAGAATTTGAAAGATTAAAAAAGAATGAAGCATATCAAGAGAAAATTGAATGGTATGCTAATAGAGTTTTAGCTAAAACAAATTATTTAGTTCATACAGATGTCATAAAAAATTAATAAAATAAAGGTTGTCGTACTTCTTCCTTTAGAGCTTGTTTTTAATGCAATATATTTAATATAGAGAATTTGTATAACATAAAAAGGAACATTCAAGATTGCATATTGGGAGTTTTAATATATTTTTTGTTAAATAATTAGACTCAAGTTTTATTTCATGTTCAAAAATAGTTAAATATTATAAAATTGTAAATGAAAGGAGGAAATATGGATCAATTAAATATTGGAAAATTTATTGCAAAATGTAGAAAGGAAAAAAAGATAACACAATCGGAGTTAGCAGAACAATTAGGGGTTACAGATCGTTCTGTTAGTAATTGGGAAAATGGTAAGAATATGCCAGATTTATCATTATTTAAACCTTTATGCGAAATACTTGGAATTACAATAAATGAATTATTAAGTGGAAAAAAATTAAGAGAAGATGAATATCAAAATAAGTTTGAAGAAAATATGGTTAATACGATTGTTTATTCTACAAAAAAGATAAATAAATATAGTCAATTTATATCTTTAATTCTTGTTATTTTTGGGTTATTTATTTCTATATCTGCAATTATGATTTTTCCAAGTGAAAGTAGTTGGGGCTCTATTTATTCAGTTTTGGGAATAATTATTTTTATGGTTGGTATTTCAAGATTGTTAAAAATAATTAAATGGTATAAACGATTATTAATTATAGTGCTTATTTTTATTATATCAATGGGAATATTATTATTTACTGATTACATAAATGTAAAACTTAATAAAGAAGCTCCAATGTTTAGAATTGTTTCTATAACTACTGGTAATGTTATATATTATGATACATTGTTTTATGATGTATATAGATGTAATTTTGATAAAGATAGTGAATATTGGGTTATAGATAAAAATACTAAAGTAAGTAATGATTATTTAATTAATTATTGTAAGTAAGAGTTATGTAAAAAATAATAATTTTATTAGTAATATTTATTAATTTAAGGTATAATGTTTAGTAGTGATGGTTATGATAGGATTAATTTTGTTATTTTTTATATTATTTATTATTTGGGCTTTTTTAATGAAGAATAATAAACTTATAAAGATAGATAATAATATTTATAGTAAAATGGTTATTAAAGAACCAAGAATTACTTTTTTAAAAATATTTACTAATTTAGCTAGTACTATCTTTTTTATAATAGTATGTGTATTATTATTAATAGTATTAAAAAATAAATCTTTAGCTATTTTAATAAGTTTATTGATGATAATAGATAGTTTATTAATTTTTACTTTTAAACATTTGTTTAAAAGAGAAAGACCAAATATTAAAAGATTAGTTCGTGAAAAAGGGTATAGTTTTCCATCAGGACATTCTGTTAGTGCAATATTTTTTTATGGTTTAGTAGCTTTTTTTATAATACTAAGTTCTCTTGCTATACCTTTAAAAGTTGGGTTATGTGCAATTATTTGTTTAATAATTTTTATTATAGGATATAGCAGGATATATTTGGGAGTACACTATTTCAGTGATGTTATAGGGGGTTTCTTTTTGGGTAGTAGTTATGTATTATTAGTTGTCTACTTGCTTATTAATTATTGGTGTTTTTAATAATAAATGTTATAATTAATTTATAGTAGGTGATTATATGCAGAAAAAAGAAGCGAAAAATAAAAAAGTGATATTACCTTTTTTTAAGTATTTGGCTATTTTAATGGTTATTATTACAATTATTACTTTAGGATTGTTTAAATTTATAGATGTTTTACCAGGAGAATATTATTTGGTATTATGTGTGTTATTAGTTTTAATAACTATTACACTTGTAACTATGACTTTAACTAAAAAAGGAGTTAAAAAAAGAATATTTGGGACAATGTTTTCTTTAGTTTATATAGTTATTTTAGTAATGGGAATTGTATATGAACTTAATACTTTAGGGTTTTTAAAAAAATTGGGGTTTGTAAATTATAAAACAGAGAATTATAATGTTATAGTTTTAAAAAATAAAAATATTAAAGAGTTAGATAAATTAGATAATACTATTATAGGAAGTTTAGATTTTAAAACAGAAGGACTTAAAAAAGCTAAGAATAAAATAGATAAAAATTTAAATATGGATTATAAAACATATGATGATATAACTAAACTTAAAGATGAATTTATAAAGGGGAATGTTGATTCAATGTTAGTTGAAGAATCAATTTTAGCAATTTTAAGTGAAGAAAATGAAGAGTTTGCTCAAAGTTATCAGGTTGTTTATGATTTTGCAATAGATGTAGAAACAGAAGATGTTTTAAAGGAAGTTGATATAACTAAAGATTCTTTTAATATTTATATTTCGGGGATAGATACATATGGTTCTGTTAGTAGTGTTTCTAGAAGTGATGTTAATATGGTTGTATCAGTTAATCCGAAGAAAAATAAAATAGAAATTATTTCTATTCCAAGAGATTACTATGTGCTTTTAGGGGGAATAAATGAAAAAGATAAGCTTACACATGCGGGTATTTATGGAGTAGATGTTAGTGTTAAGACTTTAGAAGAATTGCTTGATATTAAGATTAATTATTATGTTAAAGTTAATTTTTCTAGTTTGACTAAAATAGTTGATGCTTTAGATGGAGTTAATGTTTATTCAGAATATGATTTTGTATCAAGAGATGGATATAGTTATAAGAAAGGACTTAATTATGTAAATGGAGAAGAAGCTCTTTCATTTGTAAGAGAAAGAAAAGCTTTTACTTTAGGAGATAGAGTTAGAGGAGAAAATCAAATAAGAATGATAGAGGCTCTTATAAATAAAGCTTTAAGTCCTAAAATTATTATTAAATATAATAGTTTGTTAAAAGCTTTGGAATCTTCTTTTGTTACTAATATGAAAATGGATAATTTAACTGATTTTATTAAAAAACAGATTAAAGATAATAAAAGTTGGGATATTGATAGTTATAGTTTAGATGGAACGGATGGATATCAGTATACTTATTCATATAAAGGGGCTAAGTCTTATGTTATGATTCCAGATCAAGAAACTATAATTAATGCTAAAAATAAAATAAAAGAAGTTATGAATAATTAATAATCTATTATCTTATTTTAATTGTAAAGTTATGTCTTTTAAATGTAAATATAATTGTTAATAGTTTGACAACTATAGTAAAGATGTAGTAAAATTAAAATAAGAAGGGAATAATGGGTTATGAAAAGCTTAAAAAAATTATTGGGGTTAATGGTTGTTAGTGCATTTATGCTAGGTTTTAATTTGAATGTTAAAGCAGAAGATGTTGTATTTAATAGTAAAGAGATTCCAGGATTAAAAGCTTATGATTATTTAGGAGATAGTAGTACATCTAATATTACAGTTAGATATGATGATAAATTAAAAGTTTCAGTAGTTGATATTACAACAAATGGTTTAAATGATGAAGCAATAGAGGCAATATTAAATCATAAAGCTGGTAATGCTAATAGTCCAGCAGTATTTGGAACATTATATTTTGGAATAGATACAAGTATTGCAGGAAGTAATTTTAAAAAATGTTCTGAGCCTTTTAATGGTGTAGAAAATATGGCGAGTGCTAAAAGTGCAGTAGATAGTCAAATTGGAAGTGAGAGTCCTTTAACAAATAATAGTGTTTGGGTTCCTCAAATAAAAATAGATTACTATGATAATAATCAAAGTAAGTTTGTTCCACTTAATGATGGAGGGGCTACAGGAAATAAAACTGTTAGAGACGCTATAGATGATAAGTTTAGTGATAAATCTTTTAGTCAATTAGTTTATGGTACTGATTATGTATTTTATGGATATGAAGATAGATCTTATGTAGGGGTTTTTACAAGTGATGCTGATAGTTATAGTGAGAAATATTATCTTTTAGTAAATGTTCATACTACATTTCCAGTTGAAAGTGAAACAGTTGAAACTGGAGATAAAGGAAACTTTAATAAAGAAGGATATTTTCCAAGTTTAAAAGAAGCAATGATTGCTCAAAATTATTCTAAAAATATTAATATTAATGGTAATGTAACTATTGATGAAGATTTAGAAGTTCCAGCAGGTGTTACATTAAATGCCCAAAATGGTAGTTTAACTGTTAAAGCGGGACATACTCTTACAATAAAAGGAAATGTTAAAATAGATCCTCAAGATATTACTTTAGAAGAAGGAGCTAATATAGATTTAACTACTGGTAAGTTAGAAAATTTAGAGGGAGACGCTTTACATGTTGTAGAGGTAAGTACAGTTCAAAATGGAACTATAACAACTAATCCAGTTTATGCTGCTGCAGGTGATACAGTTAAAATAATGGCTTCTCCAAATGCGGGTTATAAGTTAGATACTGAAAGTTTGAAAGTTACTAATAAGAGTACAGAAGATACTATAGAGATAACAAATAATACATTTATAATGCCTGATAGTGATGTTACTGTATCTGGACAATTTATTGTAGATGAAGATTTAAATAGTTTATATATTACTTTAGTTATAAAAGATGAAGTAAAAGAAAATTATAAAGTTAAAAGTGGTTCTACTTTACAAAATTTATTAGATGATTTAAAAGCAACTGGTTTAAATGTTGTAGGTTTTACTGATAAAGAGGGAAATGAATTAAATTTAAATACTAATATTACTAATGGAATGTATTTAATTGCTAAGTTAGAAGATGAGAAAGTAGAAGAAGCTCCAAAGACATTAGATAGTTTACTTACTTTTGTAGGTGCTGGAGTTGTTGGTTTAGGAGTTTTAGGAATAGCAGTTAAAAAATACTTAATTGATTAGGTTATAAAAAAAGTAATGATAGTTAAAAAATCATTATTTTTTTTGGTTATTTTAAATATTTAGGAAAGTCTGTTCTTCCTAAAAGATAATCAGCTGATATTTTATAGTTTTTACATAAAGAATATAGAAATGGGGTAGCAATAATATTTTTGCCTTTTTCATAATTGCATATTACGGTTTTATCAGTATTTAGGGTTTTGGCAAGTTTACTCTGAGTCAGTTTGTTTTCTTTTCTAAAATTTTTTAGTCGTTCGCCAGAAATTGTTTTATTAATTTTTTCGTTATTATATTTTCCATATTTTATATTTGAAAAACTAAATATATAATTAATTGAACTATTAAAATAATTGCAAAAATTATATAAATGTTTAATAGGTATTGTTGTATCTTGTGTTTCATAATGACTATAAGTTATTGGGGATATACCTAAGTAATTTGCAATTTCTTTTTGGCTAGTTTTCTTTTCTAATCTTATTTCTTTCATTTTAATACCATATTCCAATTTTAATCACCTAAAATAATTGTCTCATTAAATTTGAATTCTTAAAATCATAGTGCCGAAATAGCCAACTTTTTCTTGACTTTTGACATTCATTAGATTATAATTTTAGTATAAGTTAGAAATTTCTAATATAATTGAGTAAATCAATTAGAAAGAAGAGAAAGATATGAGGATAGAGAAGTTAAGTAAAGGAAGAAAAAAGAAAATAGTATTAGTTATAACAATATTAGTATTGTTAATGGGAATAATATATATAACAAATAGTAGAGCAAAATATCATGTAACAAGTAATATTCAAATAGTTAAAGGAAAAGTTAGTTATAGTTTAGCAGATTTAAATGTTGTAGCTTTAAAAGTACAAGAATCTGAATATAGTGAGACATATAATCCAACTGATGAAGTACCAAAAGGGAGTTATGAATTAAATAAAGAAAAAAGTTACTGTACAATTCCAGGAGATAATATACAACATAAAGATATACCAATGGAATATAAAGATGGAAAAGTAAGCATAAGTATAACTAAAAAAGGTACTAAATGTTATGTTTATTTAGATATGTACGTATACGCTAGAGAACAACTATTAGCAAATAGAACAATAGAGGAAGGTAATAAAGACGGTTTTACAGATATGGATGTTGAGGAACATATAGGGGAAAATGACAAGTCTATATTATATAGTGATGAAGATGATTTAGGAACAACATACTATTTTAGAGGAAGAGTAAAAGACAATTGGGTAAAGTTTGGAAAAGTAGGAAGTGAGGACATATGGTGGCGAATTATTCGAATAAATGGTAATGGTTCAATAAGAATGATATATACTGGAACTGGAACTACTATCCCAACAGATGATGGATATTTAAATAATAATGGATATAAAAGTACTTTACAGAATGTTTCATATAATTCAACTTATTCTTCAGATAATATTTATGTAGGATATATGTATGGAACATCAGGATCAAGTAAATATGAGGACACTCACAAAAATGAAAATGATAGTACAATAAAGAAAAAATTAGATAGCTGGTATAGTTCAAATCTAAAAGCAGAATATGAAGAATATATAGATTCAAATGCTGGATTTTGCAATGATAGACAAATTAATACAACTCCAAATCAATGGTGGAAAGATGATACAGCAAAAGGATATAAAAAAGAAGAAACTGCTTATGCCCCAATGAGTAGATTTTCAAACTCAAATGGAGAAGCAAATGAAAAAAATACTCCAACGTTTAAATGTAGTCAAATAAATGACACATTTACACTTCCAGGAGCACAAAAACTAGATGGAAGTGACTATGGAAATCATAAATTAAGAGCTAACAATGGAACAGGAGATAATAGCCCAATTGGTTTGATAACAGCAGATGAAGTAGTATTTGCAGGAGGTTATCGACGCAAATCTGATGATTCAACAAATAATAGAAAATTTTACTTATATACAAACGCTGGTAGTTGGACTATGTCTCCATATAGGTTAAGTGTATATGCAGAGGTTTTTTGTCTGAATTATGGTATTGAACCTGATGCTATGTATAATACTGATGGTGCTCGTCCTGTGATAAACCTCTCTGCTAATGTGAAATTATCAGGTGATGGTACATACACTAATCCATATATAGTTCAATAAATTAAAGTAATAAAAAACTTGCCTAAGTTGCTCTAACTTATATTCTTGGGCAAGATTAAATTCCATGCGGGGTTTCTCCTCGCTTTTTTAGTTATTATATAATCTATATAGAGTTATTGATGGAGTATTAAATAATCTTAGACTTATATCTTGTGTTCCTATACCATTAGAAATAAAGAGTTTAGTATTATTTATTTTATAGTAATTATCAATGTATGTTTCTGCTCCTTCTATTTTTCTTATGCCACCAATAAAAGGAATCTTAAATTGTCCTCCTAAAGAGTGACCAGCAAAAGCTAAATTAGTGTTTTTAATATCTTTAATTAAATCTGGTTTATGAATAAGAGTAATATTATAATAATCATTGTTATATAGTTCTTCAATATTTTCTGTGTTAGTTAAGCCTATAAAATTTATAGGAGTAGAATTATTATAATAAACTAATTTAGAAGTATTATTTAATAAAATAAAATTAGATTCTGTTAATATTTCTGTATAATCACTTAAATATAATTCATCATAATCACCTATAATAGCAAATTTATAAAGTTTAGAATTTATTTTTTTTAAATATTTGATCATTAAATCTTTATCTTCTTTAGATATTTTTTTATAATCAAATAAATCTCCAGTAAATATTATAATATCTGCATTTAATTTATTTATTTCTTTAATTATTTTTTTTAAATTATCTTCTGTTGTTGTTCTTCCATAATGAATATCTGATAAATGAGCTATTTTTAAACCATTATAATTTTCATTTAAATTAGTATCATAAATTGGGGTTTCAATTACTTTGAAGCTTATAGGATTAATATATCTAGCATATAAATAAAGTATAAATATAATAATTATTAAGATAGCTATAATTTTAATTACTGTATGTTTTTTTTCAGTCATAGAATTACCTCTTATAAAATAAATATGATAATAATACACATGGCATTATGTAACATATGAATTAAAAAAGATGAATATATATTATCTGTTTCATAAAATGCTTTAGCAAAAAAGAATCCTAAAGCGCCATATGGTATTACATATAAAAATTCTAATAAATTAAATTTAGCAATATGAGCTAAACCAAAGATTATAGCTGTGAATAAAGAAAAAGTATACCATTTATTAAAAGCATTTTTGAAACTAGCTCTAAAAGTTATTTCTTCAATAATCGGACCTATAAATACCATACTTATAATATTACTTATAGGATATTTTAATAATAAACTACGATTTAAAGCTTCATTAGTAGGTATATTACCTACAATATCACTAATTATAAAATTACTTATAATCATAAGTGCTAAGCCACATAACCAATCTTTTAATGCTTTATTAAAATAGTCTTTTTTATAGTTTTTAAAGTCATTTATGAGACGTTTATGATAAGTAATAGTAAGTACTAATAATAATAGAGTATAAGTTCCTAATTGAGCAAAAGTAGCAATTATTTTATTAGAACTTTCATAGAAATCTCCAAATAACAGAGAACCTATACTCGCGGTTAAAATATATAATAAAATTGTGCCAAAACCTTTTAAAAAAGCTATAAATTTTTCTTTCATGTTATCAACTCTATTCTTTATAAATATATCATAAATGCTAGTTTTTTGCAATTTATTTATAGTATTATAAAGTAAAATAAAGTATATAAATTTTTCTTTTAATATGTTAAAATGGGGTAGAGGTTATTATGAAGAAAAAAGTTTTGTATTTAGGAAGTTTTATAGGACCAATATTGATATTATTTATTGTTGCTTTTTTAGCTAACTATATTCCTTTGGGAAAATATTCTTTTAATGCTTTTGATGCTTATTATGAGTATCCAGCTTTTTTTGGGGAATTATTAAATAATATTAGAAATGGTAAAAGTATTTTATTTACTTTACATGCTGGGATGGGTACTAATTTTTTAAGTATTATTAATTTATATTGTGGAAGTCCTTTAAATTTATTAGCATTATTTTTTAAGAAAGAAAATATATATTTATTTTATACTATTTTGGTTTATTTAAAAATTGGTTTAAGTGGCTTATTTATGTATGTTTATTTAAATCATTTGGGAACAAAATATAAAGATAGTATATGGAATTTGGTTTTTAGTTTTATTTATGCTTTATCTGGTTACGCGATGGCTTTTTTAATGCATGTTATGTGGATGGATATTTATTTTTTACTGCCTTTAGTAATTTTGGGATTAGAAAATTTAATACTTAAAGATAAAAATATTTTTTATGTTATAATTCTTACTTCTATAATTTTAATTAATTATTATTTAGGGTTTATGGTATGTTTATTTTTGGTTATATATTTTTTATATTATACACTGGTTAATAATTGTTTTAATAAAAATAATATTTTTAAGTTTTTAAAATATTCTATTTTTAGTGGGATGCTTGCTGCGGTAGTATTAGTGCCAACAATTTTTAGTTTATTAAATGGAAGATTAGCATCTTTAAATATTAAAAATTTGTTTTCTTTAGATATTTTTACTTTATTTTCTCAAGTATATAATATGACTATTGGTTCTTTTATAATTCAAGATAATTATAATTTTGGAAGTACTACTATATTTGTAACTTTGTTTGTATTAGTGTTAGTGATTATGTTCTTTTTTAATAAAAAGATTAATAAAAGAGAAAAATTGGTAACTTTGGGAGTTTTATTATTTTTCGTTTTATCTTTTAGTTTTACTTTAATTGATTATACTTGGAATATGTTTCAACAACCTATTTGGTGGAGTCATAGATATCAGTTTGTGTTTGTATTTTTCTTAATTAAAATAGGTTATAATTCTTGGTGTAATTTTGAGGTAAATAGAGTTAAACCTTTATTTAAAAGTTTAATAGTTGTTGTATTTATGTTTTTAGTTTTAGGATCTTTGGCATATAAACTTAAGGGTTTAGGACTTCATGATACATATATTCTTTTAGCTTTAATAAGTATTGTTTTATTTTTTGGTTATTTATTCTTTTTAAAGATAAAGTATGTTTTTATGATTTTAATTATTTTAGAATTGGGTTTAAATACTTATCATACTTTAAAAATAAATAAGGGATATCCATATTTAGAAATGGTTAATAAATATAATGAACGAGTAAATACTTTAAGAAATATTAATGATAAATTTGGAAGATTATTAACTTTAGATGGTTATGAAAATGAAGGGTTAATGTATAGCTTTAATTCGTTAGAATTATTTAGTTCTAGTTATAATATAAAAGGGGCTAATTTTATTGATAAAGTTAATATTTCTAAAATTAGTTTAAATCATCAGAAAGTATTAAATTATAATCCTAGTATTCTTTCTTTTTTAGGAGTTAAATATTTAATAGGGGATAGTAATTATTATGAATGTCATGATAGTGTTTGTGTTAATAATGAAGCATTACCAATAGGTTTTATGGTGTCAAAAGAATTAATTGATTTAAAATTAGATAAAGATTATAAAAAGAATATTAATAATATATATAGTTATTTAGTAGGAGATGAGATAGAACTATTTAATAAAGTTAATGAAGATAATGTTAGTTTTAAGAATGTTAGTTGGAGTAAAGAAAAAGGGTTTTATGATATAAAAGAAAATCCTGAGTTAACTATAGAATATAAAGCATTAAAAAGAGAAATAGTTATTTTTAATAATATTAATGTTATTAATGATAAAGTTAAGTTTTATGTTAATAATCAAGAATATAAGAGTAAAGATAATTTAATTGTTTTAGAAAAAGATGATAATTTAAAAATAGTTTATAATTATGATAGTTATTTAAATTATTCTTTAGATGATTATTTATTTAGTTTATTAGATGAAGAACTTTATTTAAAGAATATAAAATTAATTAAAGAGAAAAGTTCATTTGAATATTTAAATACTGATAAAATATTAAAGGGGAGTATTGATTCTTCTGGTGGTTATTTTATGTTTACAATTCCTTATGATAAAGGGTTAAAAATAATAGTTGATGGTAAAAAGGTAGATTATGTTAAAGCTATGGAGACTTTTGTCGGTTTTAAATTAGAAAAAGGTAAACATACAATTGAGGTACAATATATACCTTCAGGATTAAAATTAGGATTATTTATTAGTTTGGGAGCTTTTTTAGGGATGCTTTTAGATTATTTAAGAAAAAGAAAACGTGATGAGTAATTTTTAGAGAAATTTAGATAAACTTATTTTATAGTGTTGATATTTTAAAAAAAATTAGGTATAATAATAGAAAGTAAAAGGAGGAATTAATTTAAATGAAAGAAGCTACAGGTGAGTTAAATATGACAGTTGTTACTGTAGTAGCAATTGCGGCAGTCGCAGCATTCTTCTATGCTTTCGTATGGCCTGGTATTAAAAATTCTATTGAAGCTAATACTTATTGTTCAATGGCACAGTGTGGTGCTGAACATTGTGAAAACAGAGATGGTACAATGACTTGTACTAGTTGTGAAGCTTACGAAGGTGATGAAGTAGTTTGGTCTGGAACTTGTCGTTATAAAAATGGCGAAGGTCCTACTACAAGCTAACAAATGGAGGTAAGATAATATGAAAGAGGCTACTGGTGAGCTTAATGTAACGGTTGTTGTAGTTATTATAGTGGCACTGTTGGCCTTTTTTTTCTTTTCTTTTCTATGGCCAAGAATACATGGTGGTTTTAGGCAAAGTACAAATTGTGATATGGCTATATGTGTTTGTGAAGATAAAGATGAACAAGGCAGATGTCAAATTCCAGTGGGAGGATATTTACAATGTCACGTTAGAGGAAATGAAAATGAAGTTATTACATGCCCTTGGAAAGGTTAATTGAAGGTGGTTAAATGAAGGAAGCAATTGGTGGTGTCTCTCTTTTTAACATTGTTATTGTACTTGTTTTGATTTTTACAGGTTATATAAGTTTATCAATTAACTATTCTAAGGCATATAATGTTAAAAATGAAATTCTTAATATAATTCGTAATCAGGGTGGAGTATGTACAGCAGATGGAGTTGCTGATGGAGATATTTGCTATAACTTTAAAGAGCAAATAACAGATTATTTTCAAGAAGCTAGTTATAGATCAGTAGGTAAATGTGATAGTGATTGGGTTGGATATTCAAGAACGGGTGATTTGCTTGGACGAGGAGCTAATAATGCGGCTTTTTGTGTTCGAGGGGTTAAAGTTAATTCAGGTTCAGAACTTCCTAATTCCTTATATTATCAAGTAAAAATATTTTATCAATTGGATTTACCAGTAATTAATAGTTTGTTTGAGTTTTCTATTTTAGGAGAAACAACAAGAGTTTATAGTCCAAATGAATGTGGACTTAGAGCGGCAAATTATTATTGGTGTGGGAGTTGATTAGATGAGAAGAGCGATAGGACAGACTTGGATAATGCAATTAATGATAATATTTATCCTTTTATTTGCGGGTTATATTATACTTACTCTTAATTATTCTAGAACGGTTAAAGTTAAAAATGAAGTTATATCAATTGTAGAAAAATATGAGGGTTTAAATGATTATTCAATAGGGTTAGTTAATAGTTATTTAGCTACAAGTGGATATAATGTTAGTGGGGTATGTACTAGTAAAAGTGAAGAAGGTATTTATGGGGGAGATTTAGCTTCTAATAAACTTGAAAAAGCCGAATCCGGAAAGAAATATAATTATTGTTTTAAAAAATATCAAGGAATTAGTGTTACTAATTATTATCAAATTACGTTGTTTTATAAATTTAATTTACCAGTTATAGGTAATGCATCAGGTTTTTCTGTTAAGGGAACAACTAATAGTTTTAAATCTTATGATGAAGAAGAGTATGAAAGAGTAATAGGAAGTTAAGGAGGGTTATAATGAATGTTATAGTATCAAATAAATATCAGAATATGCTTGCTACATTAGATATTGATGTAATTAAAAGTATCAATGGTGAGTTTGAAGTTGAAGATTTAATAAGTCAATTTACTAATTTTTATTTTAATAAGATGATTATAGATGTAACGGCGATTAAAGGATATCAAAATATTAAAAATATTCAGAAATTATCTGTTAATTTTGATATGAGTAAAATTATTTTATTATTAGATGATTCAGCGATGGTTAACAGTGGAGCTTATTTATCTCAGTTAGTTTCAATGGGAATTTATAATTTTACAAGAAATATTAATGCTGTTAAATTTTTAATAGATAATCCTAATTCTTATAAAGATGTTGCTCAATATCATAATTTAAGTGGAGATATGACAGAAAATACCAAAGTTAATTATGATTCTTTTACAGGTTCAGGCAGTGGAGGAATGAGAATAATTGGGTTTAAAAATGTAACTGCGCATGCTGGTTCTACTTCTTTAGTATATATGCTAAAAAAACATTTAGAAGTAGCGTATAATGCCATAGCTATTGAAGTTGATAATGAAGATTTTAGATATTTTAATGATAAAAGTTTAAAAACAACAACTTCTTTGGATTTATCTTTTAATATTGCTAATAATCCTGATGCAGAAGTTATTTTGATAGATTTAAATGATTCTAATCAAGATAATTTATGTAATGAAGTTATTTATTTAATTGAACCGGGTTTAATTAAACTTAATAAGTTGATTAGAAATGATAAAGAGGCTTTTGATAAATTAAAAGAGAAAATAGTAGTGTTAAATAAAAGTATTTTGAATTCTAAAGATATTAATGATTTTGAACATGAAACTAATACAAAAGTATTTTTTAATATTCCTTATGTAGATGATAAAAAAGAGCATGAACAAGTTTTAGATGACTTTTTAGTGGCTTTAGGTTTTTCAAGGTTAAATGGAAGTGGCAACAATAAAGCTAAACTATTTAATATATTTAAGTAAAATCACTTTAGAAGTGATTTTTTAGTTTTAAATTTTATTAATAGCTGATATAATATACAAAAAGGAGAAATAAAAAAATGAAAAAAGTAGTTAGTTTTATTATATTAGTTCTAGCCATTGGGGGTATTTCATTTTTGACAGTATATACTTTAAATCATAGAGAAGTTAAAGAAGATATTAAAGAAAAAATTAATAGACAGATAGAAAATGTTACGTTTAATATGACTGAAAATAATTTAAGTGAAATATATAATGTTTATTTAAATAATCAGAGACATAAATTAAAATTAGAATATAATATTACTTTTAATAAAGATGTAGGAACTGGAATGGGTGATTTAGTTGTTTATATAGATGGGGGAAAAGTAATTAGTGAAAATGTTATAAATAATATAGAAGCACTTAATATTGATAGTTTATTTATGGATAGTTTAGTAGATAGTTATGTAAGAATAGATATGAATAATTTAGAGATTATTAAAGAAAATAATAAAGAATATTTATTAATAAAAGTGGGATCTTTAGATAAAGATAAAATAAAAGAGAAATATTATTTATTTAATGATAAAGGGGAATCTTTAATAAATAATGGGATTTTTATAAGAGATGATAATAATTATTTAGTAGATAGTGAAGATAATAATTTAAATATATTTTATGATGTTGGAGCAGGACAAGTGAGAGTTAAAAGAGAGGGTAATACTTTTTATGCTTTAGTACTTGAAGAAGTAGAAAAGAAATTAGTTTTAAATGAATATAAATATTATTTTAAAGATGATAAGTTAGAAAAAGAACTTATTAGTACACATCAAGATATAAAGATAAAGGAAAATGAATAGAAGGTGATTTTAGATGTTTGTTGATGAACTTACAATTAAAGTTGTTGCGGGTAAAGGGGGAGATGGATGTACTTCATTTAGAAGAGAAAAATATGTAGCTATGGGTGGTCCAGATGGTGGTAATGGAGGACATGGAGCTAATATTGTATTTAAAGTTGATAAAGGGTTAAAAACTTTAATAGATTTAAGATATATGAAGATAATTAAAGCAGATAAGGGAGAAAATGGAAAAGGCTCTAATAGACAAGGGGCTAATGCTTCGGATGTAGTAATTAAAGTGCCTGAGGGAACTGTAATAACAGATAAAGATACAAATATGGTTATTGCAGATTTAGTTGGAGATAATAAAGAAGCAGTAGTTGCTAGAGGTGGACGAGGAGGTCGTGGGAATGCGGCGTTTAAAACTCATAGTGATAATGCTCCAAGAATTAGTGAACTAGGAGAGCCTGGAGAAGAAAAGATTTTAAAAGTTGAACTTAAAGTTATTGCAGATGTAGGTTTGATTGGTTTTCCAAGTGTAGGTAAATCAACTATTTTAGCAACAATAAGTGCTGCGAGACCAAAAGTTGCAAGTTATCATTTTACAACTTTAGCACCAAATTTAGGAGTTGTTAAATTAAAAGATAGTCGTTCATTTATTATGGCAGATTTACCAGGACTAATTGAAGGAGCTCATACTGGTCTCGGGTTAGGACATAAATTTTTGAGACATGCGATGAGAACAAAAATATTAGTGCATGTTATAGATATGGGTAGTGAAGAAGGAAGAGATCCAATACAAGATTATTTAAGTATTAGAGAAGAAATAGAACAATATAGTGATAAATTGGCAAAGAAAAAAGAGTTAATTGTCGCTAATAAAATGGATTTACCTGAGGCTTTAGATAATTTAGAGAAATTTAGGGAAAAGTTTAAAGATAAAGAAGTTATTCCTGTTAGTTCGGTTACTAATGAAGGATTTGATACTTTAATGGAAAGATGTGCTAATATATTAGAAGAATTAAGTAATGATTTAGATAATGAAAATGAATTAGAAAGTCATGTTGTTTATAAATTTAAAGATGAAAAGCCTTTTACAATTACAAAAGATGGAGATATTTGGATATTAGAGGGGAAAGAACTAGAGAAATTATTTAAAATGACACGTTTTTCTGAAGATGAGGCTGTAGTTAGATTTGCCAGAAAGTTAAAGGGAATGGGAGTTGAAGAAGAGCTAGAAAGAATGGGTGCTAAAAGAGGAGATTTAGTCCAAATTTGTGATTATATGTTTGAATTTAAAGAATAAATTATAATTTGACAAATTAAATAAAATGAGGTATTATTAATTTAGCTGAAAGGAAGTTTATTATGCTAAATAGACCAATAAAGAAATCTTTAAAGAAGAATAAGAAATCAATAATTGTTATTGGTTGTTTTAGTGTATCTTTAAAGTAGGTTTAGTTAAATTTATTAATATTAGAAGATAAGTGACTTAAAACAATCAATGGTTTTAGGTCATTTTTAATTGAAAGGAATGGTAAAAATGAATTGGGCGAAAGAAGTTGCTTTAAAAATTATTCAAGAAAGACCAAATGAAAAAGTTTATACAGTGGCAAGTGGAGTAAGTCCTAGTGGATTAGTGCATATTGGAAATTTTAGGGAGATTGCAACTCCTTATCTTGTTGCTAAAGAATTGAGAAATTTAGGGAAAAAGGTTAGATATATTTTGTCTTTTGATGAATTTGATAGATTTAGAAAAGTTCCTGGTAATATTCCAATTAGTTATGAGAAATATATTGGTATGCCTTATACAGAAATACCTAGTCCATTTACAGATAATGAGTCTTATGCGCAATATATGGAAAATAGATTTTTGAAGGAATTAAAAGCAATGGATGTGGAAGTAGAGTGTATTTATCAGGCTAAAGAATATCAAAGTGGAAGATATAATAAATATATTAAAATTGCTATGGATAATAGAGATAGAATATTTGATATTATAGATGATTTTAGAACGCAAGAGGCAACTGAAGAAGAAAGAAAAAATTATTTTCCGATAAGTATTTATTGTCATAATTGTAAAAAAGATTCTACGACAATTATTAATTATGATTCTAAAACAGGAGAAGTTAGTTATATTTGCAAATGTGGGTATGAAAGTAAATTAAATATTAATAATGCAACAAATGTTAAATTGCAATGGAAAGTTGATTGGCCAATGCGTTGGATGATAGAAAATGTTACTTTTGAAACAGGTGGTATAGATCATTCGGCAGTTAATGGAAGTAAAGCAGTATCAGAAAGGGTTGCAAAAGAAATATTTAATTATGAGCCTCCAATTTATATTCCTTATAATTTTATTGGGATTAAAGGAGGAGGAGCAAAAATGTCTTCGTCAACAGGAAATGTTCTTACTATATCAGATTTATTAAAAGTATATGATAAAAATATTATATGGTGGTTTTATGCAAGATTTGATAATATGCATGCGTTTGATATAGCATTAGATAATGATGTTATTAGATATTATAGTGAGTTTGATAGATGGGTTAAAATGTATTTTGAGGGAACTATAGATGAAAAAAATAAAAGTATTGTTGAGTTAACGGGAGTAAAAAAAGAATATTTAAATAATCCGAATTTTAGTTATTTGGCGACTTTTCTTCCGGTTGTTAATTTTGATAGAGGTTTATTAAAATGTTTGTTAAATAAAGAAGGAATAGACACTAATACAAAGGAATTTAATCAAAGATTAGAACTTGCTTCTAATTGGGTTAATGATTATGGAAAAGACTATCAAATAAATTTACTTAAATGTAGAAATGAAGAGTTTTATAATAGTTTGAATAATTTAGAAAAAGAATGGGTAAATAAAACTATTTTATTATTAGATAATAATTATAAAACTACTAATGATTTACAGACAGCTTTATATGATGTAGTAAAAGATGGAGTATTAACTGATGATGAATTAAAAAAAGCTCAAAAAAGATATTTTCAAATATTATATAATATGTTGCTTGGAATTTCTAAAGGGCCTAAACTTGGATTAATGTTAATGGCTTTTGATAAAGAAAAGATTAAATATTTGTTAAATAATTAATCATTATCGAAAAGAAGAATAGTTCCAATTTTAATTTTTTTAGTACTATTAGCAGGCATTTCTAAAATGCTTGTTTTTTTAGGTTCATATTTAATTTTAATTATTCTATTTTTATCTAAGTTTTCATATTTGTATATTACTTCATTATTTTCATTTAAACCAACAATATCAATATTTTCTTTCATAAAATAAGTATGAATAGAATTACATTTAGGAAAAAGCATACCATAGTTAATGTTTTTTTTACCCATTAAACCTATTAATCTTTTATGAAAAGAGTTAGCTACTATAATATTATATTTTTGTTTATTTGTTTTAATATACATATTATCACCTATAATAATTGTATCATAAAAATTAAAATTTATGATTATTATTTGTTATTTTTATTTTAATTTATGCTTAAAAATTGACTTTTTAACTATTTTATTATATCATTATTATGATAAGGGTGAAAGTTATGAAGAGAGATGGTCAAGCATTAGTAGAGTATATTTTAATAATTGCACTTATTAGTGTTATTGCTATTGCTCTCGTTAATTATTTTGGAGGTTATTTAAAAGATGCAATTACGAAAACTTCTTGTAGTTTAGTTGATGAAGAATATGTTAAAGGAGCTAAACCGGGAGAAGGTATGTGTCAGGAAAAAGAAAAGGAAGAAGTTTCAGAATAACTTTTACTTAAAAGGGGTAATAAGATGGAGAAAAAAGGGCAAGCACTTGTAGAATTTATAATTATATTACCAATATTTTTAATGCTTTTTTTAGGTGTTATAGATTTAGGAAAGATATTTTATAATAAAATTATTTTAGAGAGTGCAATTAATGATGTAGTTTCTTTATATCAAGAAGGAAAAAGTGCAGATGAAATTAAAAAAGAATTAGATTTAGATGATTCTAAGTTAGAGATGAATAGAGATGGAAAATATAGAGAAATTAGTTTAGAAAAAGAAATAGAAATTATTACACCAGGACTTAATTTAGTATTAAATAGTCCTTATAAATTAGAAATTAAGAGGAGTATTATAAATGATTAGTAATAAAAAAGGCCAAACTTTGATATTATTTATTATTTTAATACCATTAATTTTGGGAGTTATGGCTGTTGTTGTCGATGTGGGGTTATTAATTAGTAAAAATAGTAATTTAAAAGAAACAACAAAAATAGTTATTAAAGATAGTTTAAATAATAATCTTAATGAAGAAGAAATTAGAGAGTTATTTATTAAAAATAAAATTGATGTTGATAATTTGGAAATAAAGTTAGATAATGAGAAGATAGAAATTAAGAATAAAATAGAAATTGATAGTATTTTTGGGGCTATTATTGGGCTTAAAAAATATACAATTAAAATAGATATTATGGGGTATAAAGATAATAATAAAATAGTTATAGATTAGGGTGAAGCTATGAATAATAAAGGAATATCAATATGTATATCGTCGGCTAAAGGTGGAGTAGGTAAAACTATTACAACGCTTAATCTTGCTGGTTTATATGAAGTATTAGATAAAAAAGTGTTAGTTATTGATTTTGATTTAGCTAGTGGGGGGATTGCTACAGCACTTAATATTGAACCACAGAAAAGTGTTTATAATTTTGTTGATGACTATAATAATAATCGTTATAAAGATTTTAAGAATTATGTAACAAGATATGATGATAAAATAGATGTTTTAGCTAGTCCTAAAGATCCGAGACAAGCGGGAAAAATAAATCCTAAATATATAGAGTTAATACTTGATAAAGCTGTTTTTAATTATGATGTAGTATTAATAGATACTAGTCATGTACTTAATGATTTTAATATATTTACAATGGATTTAGTAGATAAGATTATTTTTATGGTTACTAATGATCCTTTAGATTTAAAAAATATGAGAAGTTTAATTGGAATTTTAAAAGATGTTAATTATAATAATTTTAAAGTTGTTTTAAATGAAAGTGTTTGTCCGTTTAAGAAATATTTTAGTTTATATGATATAAAAAGTATTATTAGAAATAATATTGATTATGTTATATCTAAAGATTTTTATATTAAAAATATTGATAGTATAGTTATGGGGGGAAAGATTATAACTTTAGATAGTAAAGTGCCGAATATTTTTGCTAAAGATTATACTACTTTAATGCAATTAATCACGGATATATATAAAGAGGAGGCACAACCATGAAACAAAGTTTAAGAGATGCATTTGATATTGAAGTTAAGAGACAAGAAAATAAAATTTTAAGTGATTATGAAATATTTAAAGATAAGAAATTATTGGATAAGTTAAGAACAGAAATAATAGAGAATTTAATTGATAAAGAAATGCCTAATGATATTAGTTTAGATGAATGGATTAATAATGAGATAGATAAGACAGTAGAAGGGTATGATTTATCTAATTTAGAAAGAAGTCATTTATTTAATTTAATTGATAATGAAATAAATGGGTATGGGCCTTTATCAGAACTTTTAAATAGTAAGAATGTAACAGAAATTATGGTTAATTCACCAAATGAAATATATATAGAAATAGATGGAGTTTTAACTAAAGATGAAAGTGTTTCATTTATTAATGATGAACATATTATTAGAACTGTACAAAGATTAATTCAACCTTTAGGTAGAACTATAGATGCTTCAAATCCAATGGTTGATTCAAGATTATTAGATGGTTCAAGAATAAATGCTGTAATACCACCTTTATCTACTAAAGGTCCAGTTGTAACTATTAGAAAGTTTAAAGAATCAATGAATGATATTGATGAATTAATAAGAATTGGAACATTAACTCCTTATATGGCTAGATTTTTAGATGCTGCGGTAAGAGGAAAGTGCAATATTTTGATATGTGGAGGAACTGGTTCTGGAAAAACTACTTTACTTAATATTTTGAGTGGCTTTATTGGAGAAAATGAAAGAATTATTACGATTGAAGATGCTGCAGAATTAAAATTAAAACAAAATCATGTTATATCTTTAGAAACTAAAATGCTTAATTATGAACAGAAAAATGAGATTACAATTAGAGATTTAGTTATTAATTCTCTTAGAATGCGACCTGATAGAATTATTGTAGGGGAAGTTAGGGGAAAAGAAGCTTTTGATATGTTACAAGCGATGAATACAGGGCATGATGGATCACTTACAACAATGCATGCGAATGGGCCTCTTGATGCCTTAAATAGACTTGAAACTATGGTATTGATGGGAGGACTAGAAATTCCAATTAAAGCTATTAGAGAGTATATTATAAGTGCTATAGATTTAGTTGTTAATATTGAAAGAATGAGTGATGGAAGAAGAAAAGTTACAAGTATTGCAGAATTAGAAGATTTTACAGATGGGGAAATTGAATTAAATGAAATTTTTTCTTTTAAACAGAATGGTTTAACTGAAAATGGGGAAGTTGATGGAGAATTTATATTATATGATGGTGTTCCTAAAGTATATAAAAAGATTAAAGCTAGAGGAATAATGGATATTGAAGATATATTTTATCCAGAAAAGCAAGTACAAGAACAACATAATTTAATTAAAAATGGTATTAAAGAAGAAGTAGAAGAAAAACCAAAGATAATGTATTATCGTGGTAAATATGAGGGTATAGGGCCAAAAGAATAGGAGATTTTATGGCAGGAGTAGGAATAGTTCAAATATTAATAATTGCTATAATATTGGGAGTAATTATATATTTACTTCGTCTTTCTCGTGCGATAAAATTAGAAAAAAGAATTGGGAAGTTTGCTATAACTACCGATGTTAGTGATGATTATTCTTTTATAGATAAAATAAAAATTATAATAGATAAAATTATTAGAGTATTTTCTAAAGAATTAAGAAAGTCTAAATTATTGGTAAAATATGGAGAAAAGTATAATAAATATATTTCTTTTGATAAAAGAGATAAAGTTGATGGAATAGATTATGTTGCTATTAAATTTTTAGTTTTAATAGGGGGATTATTATTAACTTTAGTTATGGCTTTAGGTCATAGAATTAATTTTAATTTATTAATATTTTTATTAGTATTTGTTTTATGTTTTTATAGTGTTGATATTTATTTAAATATTAATTTTAAGAAGAAAAGAAAACAGATTGAAGATGATTTATTAAAAGCTATTATAATTATGAATAATGCTTTTCAAAGTGGTAGAAATATTATGCAAGCAATAGAAGTGGTAAAAAATGAACTTGATGGTCCTATTCAAGATGAATTTAAAAAAATATATTTAGATATTACTTATGGGTTAGATTTAGAATTAGTTTTTAATAGATTTTATGAAAGAGTAAAATTAGATGATGCTAAATATATTACTTCATCACTTAGTTTACTTAATAAAACAGGTGGAGATATAATTAAAGTTTTTTCTTTGATTGAAAAGTCTATTTTTGATAGAAAAAATTTAAAAAATGAACTTAATAGTTTAACTGCTTCTAGTCAGTTTGTCTTTAAATTATTAGTGTTTTTACCTTTTATTTTAATAGGAATAATATTTATTTTAAATCCAACATACTTTACACCTCTTTTTACAACACCATTTGGAATAATTGTGTTAATATTTACAGTTCTTTTATATATACTTTACATATTAGTTATTAAGAGAGTTTTGGAGGTCGAGTTATGATAAATAGTGTTTGGGCAAGATTTTATCCTAAATCAACAATCAAAAGAATAGAAAATAAAATAAAGTTATTGGGGGCTAGTTTTAATTATTCAGTATATTTTTTCTTAAATATGCGATTAGTTTTATGTGTAACAGTATTTATTTTAAGTTTAGTAATATTTAAATATGGGTTTATTATAGCTCCAATTATGACTCTTCTTGTTTATTTAGGAATGGATAAGTATTTAGATTATGAAATTAAAAAAAGAGCTAAAAAGTTAGAAAAAGAAGCACTTTTCTTTATGGAGGTTTTAGTTTTAACATTAGAGGGAGGAAGAAATTTAGAACATGCGATTAATTTAACTGTAGCTAATGTTGATTCAGAACTTTCTTGGGAATTTAAAGAAACTTTACAGGAAGTACATTTAGGTAAAAGCTTAAATGAAGCATTGGAAGCGATGAGAAAAAGAATTCCTAGTGAAGTTATAAATAATGCAATATTAAATATGATACAGGCTAATACTTATGGAACTAGTATAACTAAATCAATGTATAATCAAATTGATTTTTTAAGAAATAAACAACTATTAGATGTTAAAGCGGAAATTGCTAAATTACCAACAAAAGTAAGTGTAATAAGTGTATTATTTTTTGTTCCTATTATGCTTTTAATAATACTTGCACCAGTTTTAATTAAGTTTATTGGTAATTAACTTTTGAATATTTTTAAGAGTTAGAGGGTCAATAAAGTGTTCTATTTTTTCAACTTGTTCTAAAGTAAAATCCTTTTTATTAAGTTTTTGTAAGAATATAGTTAATATTTCATGTCTTTTGTAAAGATATTTACCAATTTTAAGGCCTTTATTAGTTAATATTAATTTATCTGGGTTGATAATATTTAGATTTTTTAGTTTAGTAATCATCTTACTGCAAGATGATTTTTTGATATGAAGTAAATTACTTAATTTAGTGATATTTAAAGTTTCATTATTAATATTAGTTCGATAAAGCATTTCAATATAATCTTCCATAGCATAAGTAATAAAGTTTTGATTGTGTAAATAAGTTGTTAAAGTATAAAAATCATTTTTCATATAACATATCCTTTTATTTTACATATATTAAAGTAGTTGTTAGTTTAGGGAAACTAATAATTATATATTAAAGGAGTTAGAAAAAATGACAATTACTTTAGATAAAATTAAAAAAGATGAACAAGTTTTAATAGAAAGAGTGATGGGGAAAGAAGATATTAAAAGAAGATTTTTAGATTTGGGTTTTATCCCAGGAGAAGTTACTAAATGTGTTTTAATTAGTCCTTTTAAAGATCCTAAAGCTTATTTAATTAATAATAATATTATTGCAATAAGAGATGTTGATGCTAGAAATATTGAGGTATTATATGAAAGAGATTAAAGTTGCTTTAATAGGTACACCAAATGTTGGAAAGTCATCTTTGTATAATATTTTAACTAATAATCATGTTCATACAGGTAATTGGGCAGGTAAGACGGTAGAGTTTACAAAAGGGGAATGTGTTAGAAATAAGACTAAGTTTATTTTTTATGATTTACCTGGAACTTATTCTATTATTTCGAAATCTAAAGAGGAAGTGGTGGCAACAGATTTTATAGTTCAGGAAGATTTTGATGTAGCAGTAGTAGTATGTGATGCGACAAGTTTAGAAAAAGGAATAACTTTAGTTTTACAGGTCCAGGAGATTGTTAAAAAAGTTGTTTTGTGTGTAAATTTGATTGATGAAGCAAGAAAAAAAGGAATAAGTATTAATTCAGATTTATTAAGTAATAATTTGGGGATAGGAGTTGCGGTTACTAGTGCTCGAGATAATGTTGGTTTAGACTTATTATTAGAGAAAATAGAAAATGCGCAAGAACAAAACTATTTAGATATTAATTATGGTATTTTAAATAAATATATTAAAATGATTGAAAATAATATTGATTATGAGGGAAATAAAAAATGGCTTAGTTTAAGAGTTTTAGAAAATAATAAACATTATAGAGATATGTTTAAAGATAATATTAAATTAGAGAAGAATTTAGAAGAAAAAATAAGAGAAGAACTTAATAATGTTGATATATCACTGGAAATAGTTATTAAAATTAAAAAAGAAGTTAAAGATAAATTGAAAGGAGTTGTAATAAGAAATAATAATAACTTTAATAAAGAAAGAAAAATAGATAAAATACTTACTAGTAAAATATGGGGAATTCCTATTATGTTATTTATGCTTTTTGTTTTATTTTATATTACTATTATTGGAGCTAATTATCCATCTGATATTCTTTTTAATTTTTTTCAGAGTTTAGAAGATAATATAATTAATGGTTTAAATTTCTTTCATATTCCGGCGGTTATAAGTGATTTATTAGTTAATGGAGTTTATAAAACACTTTATTGGGTTATCTCTGTTATGATGCCTCCAATGTTAATTTTTTTTCCTTTATTTAGTTTTTTAGAAGATTTAGGAGTACTGCCTAGAATTGCATTTAATATGGATAAAGCTTTTAGTAAATGTAATGCTTGTGGAAAGCAGGCACTTACAATGTGTATGGGAATTGGTTGTAATGCAGTGGGTGTAACAGGGGCAAGAATAATAGATTCTAAAAGAGAAAGAATTATTGCTATTTTAACTAATGTATTTATGCCTTGTAATGGTAAATTTCCAACAATAATTGCGATAATAACAATGTTTATGGTAGGGATAAAAAATATGTATGGAAGTTTAATTTGCGCATTGATACTTACAGGTTTTATATTTTTAGGGATAGTTGTTACTTTTTTAATTAGTTATATTTTGTCTAAAACAATACTTAAGGGAGAAGCTTCAAGTTTTACTTTAGAATTACCTCCTTATAGAGTTCCTAAAATATTAGAAACTATTATTGATAGTGTTAAAAATAAAGCTATTTTTGTTTTAATAAGAGCTATAAAAGTAGCTATATTTGCAGGATTTATTATTTGGATAGTAGCAAATGTTAATATTAAGGGATTATCTATTATGGAACATTTAATAAACTTTTTAAATCCTATAGGGTTAATTTTAGGATTAGATGGAGTTATGATTTTAGCTTTAATTCTTGGATTCCCGGCAAATGAAATTGTAGTACCAGTAATGCTTATGGGATATTTGAAAACTAGTACTCTTACAAATTTTAGTAATTTAGAAGCTTTAAAAAATATTTTGGTAATAAATGGTTGGACTATTAAAACGGCAATATGTTTTATTATATTAATGTTATTTCATTATCCTTGTTCAACAACGATGCTTACAATTAAAAAAGAAACAGGTAGTTTATATTATACTTTAGTTGCTTTTATATTACCTTTATTGGTGGGTATTATTTTATGTTTAATTATAAATATATTATTATAGATGTTATACTTAAAATAAAAATTGAAACTCAAAATAAATGATTGTTTTGATATGTATTTTGTGATATGATTATAGTTATAAAGGGAGAGAATAGGTGTGGCACAGTTAGAAGCTCATTTTAAAATTGATTATAATAATGCCATGAGTCAAAGTAAAGCAGTATTTAAGGGAAGTAAATATCGTATTACAATTTTGACAGAAAGACTTATTCGCTTGGAATATGATCTTAATGGTAATTTTTTTGATCATCCAACGGAATTTGCTAGATTCCGTAATTTTCCTGTGCCAGAATTTCAAGTTGAAGAAAATGAAAAAATGTTAGTTATTCAAACTAAATATTTTGTTTTACAATATGTTAAAGAAAAACCTTTTTTAGGACCTAAATATGCACCTGATAGTTATTTAAAAGTTGGGCTTATGAATAGTGATAAAATTTGGTATTTTAATCATCCAGAAGCTCGTAATTTTGGAGGAACAAAAGTATCTTTAGATAAAGGAATAAGAGGGGCTTTAGATAAAGGATTATATTCAACAGATGGTTTTGCATCAGTTGATGACTCTAAAAGTTTAGTTTATATGGAAGATGGTTTTTTAGTTAAACCAACTGCTAAAAGAATTGATACATATCTATTTATTTATAGAAGAGATTTTGGTTTATGTTTAAGAGATTATTTTACTTTAACTGGTTATCCACCTTTAATTCCAAGATATGCTTTAGGTATTTGGTGGAATAGAGATGTTATTTATTCTTTTAAAGATAGTCAAAAGTTATTACAAGCTTTTAATATTCATGAGATACCTATATCTGTATTTTTATTAAATGAATTTTGGCATTTAAAAGATAAAAGAGATCTTAATAAACATAAGACTGGTTTTACTTTTGCTAAAGATTTATTTCCTGATCCTTATGAATTTACAACTTATATGCATGAAAGAGGAGTTAGAGTAGGTCTTAATATTGATCCTGTAGAAGGAATTGGGGAACATGAAGAAAAGTTTAAAACAATTGCTACAGAATTAGGTTTAATTAATACTAGAAATATCCCTTTTAATGCTTTTGATAAGACTTTTATTGCAGTTTATTTTAATCATTTAATTAAACCATTAGATAGTTTAGGAATTGATTTTTATTGGATAGATTATCGAAAAGATTTAACTAGTTTAAAAGCTTTAAATCATTATCATTTTTGGAATTATAAAAAAGATAATAGAAAGAGAGCTAATTTAATTAGTAGAGCATCTGGGGTAGCTTCTCATTTAAATGGAATACATTATTCGGGACAAACAGAAGTTAGTTGGGATACTTTAAATTATTTACCATCTTTTAATTCTAGTGCATCTAATATAGGACTTTCTTGGTGGAGTCATGATATTGGAGGATTTAAAGGGGGTATGGAAGATAGTGAACTTTATTCAAGATATGTAGAGTTTGGTTGTTTTAGTCCAATATTTAGGTTTGCATCTGAGCGAGGACATTATTATAAAAGAGAACCTTGGGTATGGGATGTAAAAACTTATACTATTGCTAAATTTTATTGTAATTTAAGACATAGATTAATCCCATATCTATATACAGAAAATTATAAATATCATAAAACAGGTCTTCCTTTAGTGCAACCTTTATATTATAGTTATCCAGAAATATATGATGAACCAGCATATAAAAATGAGTATTATTTTGGAAGTGAATTTTTAGTTAAACCAATTACTAAAAAACAAGATAATGTTATGAATAGATGTGTTGAACATATATTTTTACCAAAAGGAACTTGGTATGATTTTAAAACTGGTAAAAAATTTCCTGGTAATAGAAGATATGTAGCGTTTTATAAAGAAGATGATTATCCAGTTTTTGCTAAAAGTGGAGCGATTATTCCTCTTGCAATATTACCTAAAAATATTAATGATACTAATCCACCTGTTTCGATGGAAATACATGTTTTTCCAGGGCGTAGTAATATTTATAAATTGTATGAAGATGATGGTTATTCTAATTTACAAGAAGAAGGTTATTATATAGTAACAGCGATAGATTATAATTATCTGGCGAATAACTATACTTTAATTATTAGACCAATTGAAGGTAAAGCGGGTATTATTCCTAAAATGCGCAATTACAAGATAAGATTTAGAAATACAAGAGAAGCAGAAGATGTTAAAGCATATATTAATGGGGAAGAGATACCTTTAGAATCTTATGCTGATGATGTAGATTTTATTGTAGAAGTAAAAAAGATTCCTACTACTTGTCAATTAACTATTAATTGTAAAGGAAAAGATATTGAAATAGATGCCGTAAGACTTATTAATGAAGATATTAATTCAATTATAAGTGATGCTAAAATAAATACTAATTTAAAAGAAAAAATAGCTGCAATTATGTTTAGTAATATGGAAGTTAATAAAAAGAGAATAGAAATAAGGAAACTTAAAAAACAGGGTTTAAAAGATATTTTTATTCGAATGTTTATAAAACTACTTGAATATGTTTCAGAAATTTAGTAGAATATAGGAAATACGTGGAAGAAAAGAGTAGTAATAGTTAATTTATTTAGAGAGAACTTGTGGTTGGTGTAAACAAGTAATAAATGATTATGAACTTGCTTTTTAGAGTATTAGGGGTAATCTCCTATATAGGATTATAAAGATAGAAATAAAGGTGGTACCGCGGAATTTTCGCCCTTAGGTATGACCTTTTTTTAGTTTAAAGGAGGAGTTGTATGGATTATTTAAAGAATTTATATTTGTTTTTAGGTTTAATGCTGGTTATTTTTTTGGTTGATTATTATTTAATTAATAAAAGAAAGTTAAAGTTATTAAATAATAAGGGAAAAAATAAAAAAGGAAAAAAGAAGAAAGTTAAACCTATTAGTGAATTAGATTATTTAATTTTTAAATTTAAGTTAAAAGAGAAAAAATTAAATAAAGATAGAGCAATATTTTGGATTGCCATTATTAATAGTTTTATTATATCGTTTGTATCAAGTATAGTTATGATACTTAATATACCAATAGTATTTCAACTTTTAATAGCGTTTGTTCTATTATTTAGTTTAATTTATTCTTTATATGAATTATATGGAAGACATTTAAAAAAATTGGAGGAGAAAAAATAATGAATACAAAAGAAGTAGAAAAAAAATGGCAAAAAATATGGGCTGATAACCATTATTTTGAAGCTAAAAATGGGGGGAATAAAGAAAAATATTATATATTAGTAGAATTTCCTTATCCAAGTGGATCAGGTTTACATGTGGGGCATGTTAGAAGTTATTCAGCATTAGATGCAATGGCTAGAATGAAACGTTTACAAGGGTATAATGTTTTATTTCCAATGGGATGGGATGCTTTTGGGGCTCCAGCAGAACAATATGCGATAAAAAATCATATATATCCAGCAGATGCTGTAAAGGAAAATATTAAAACTTTTAAAGGACAAATTGAGGCTTTAGGTATGTCTTTTGATTGGTCAAGAGAGTTTGCAACAACAGATCCAGAATATTATAAATGGACACAGTGGCAGTTTTTACAATTTGTAAAAAAGGGAATGGCTTATAAAGCTTTAAAAGAAATAAATTGGTGTCCTAATTGTAGAACAGGACTTTCTAATGAAGATGCTGCAGGAGGAGTTTGTGAGAGATGTGGTTCAGTTGTAACTAAAAAGTTAAAATCACAGTGGATTTTACGAATGAGTGATTATGCAGATAGATTACTTGATGGGCTTAAAGATACAGAGTTTGAAGAAAAAATTAAAACAGCTCAAATAAATTGGATAGGTAAAAGTATTGGGGCTGAAGTAGATTTTAAACTTAAAGATACTGATGATGTATTAAAAGTATTTACTACGAGATGTGATACTTTATTTGGAGTAACTTTTATGGTTATGTCACCAGAACATGATTTTCTTACAAAATATAAAGATAGAATTAAAAATATTTCAGAAGTAGAATCTTATCAAGAAGCTGCAAGACAAAAAAGTGAAATAGAAAGAACTGATGTAACAAAAGATAAAACTGGAGTTAAATTAGAAGGTTTAGTAGCAATAAATCCAGTTAATAATGAAGAAATACCAATATATATAAGTGATTATGTTTTAGCTTCTTATGGAACTGGAGCAATCATGGCAGTTCCTGCCCATGATGAGAGAGATTATGCTTTTGCTAAGAAATTTAATATACCTATTATTCAGGTTTTAGCAGAAGAAACTGGTACTCCTAATAAAGATGAAGTTAAGAAAAATTCTATCGTTGCTATTGTTTATGATAAAAAAGAAAATAAGTATTTAACTATTAATTGGCATGAATTAGGAGGACGTTTATTTGTAGGAGGAACAATTAAAGAAAATGAAAGTCCATTAGATTGTGCTCTTAGAGAAATAAAAGAAGAAACGGGTTATAAGAATTTAACATTAAAATATACTTTACCAATTATTAATCATCATTATTATGCTTATAATAAAGATAAATATTTTAATATTAATTCTACAGGTTTATATTTTGAATTAGATAATTATGAACAAGATTCGCAGTCTTTAGATGCAGATGAAAAATTTGATTGTGAATGGGTAGATAAAAAAACAATTTTAGAAGAAATTAAGGATGAACTACACTCTAAAACATTTATGTATGCTTTAAATCCTGGAGCTATGGTGGGAGATGGCATTCATATTAATTCAGATTTCTTAAATGGTCTTAATAAAGAAGCCGCTATTAAAAGAATGCTTGAATTTTTAGAAGAGAAAAAAGTTGGTAAAAAAACAGTTAATTATCGTTTACAAGATTGGATATTTTCAAGACAAAGATTCTGGGGTGAACCTATTCCAATGATTTATTGTGAAGATTGTGGTTGGGTTCCTGTACCAGAAGAAGAACTTCCAGTTTTACTTCCTAAAGTTGCTCATTATGAACCAACAGATACAGGAGAATCACCACTTGCCAATATTTCAGAATGGGTTAATACTCCTTGTCCTAAGTGTGGTAAAATGGCCAAAAGAGAGACTGATACAATGCCTAACTGGGCTGGTTCTAGTTGGTACTGGCTACGCTATATGGATCCTCATAATGATAAAGAATTTGTGGGGCAAGATGCTCTTAAGTATTGGGGAATGGTAGATTATTATAATGGGGGAATGGAACATGCAACAAGACATTTACTTTATGCAAGATTTTGGCATCAATTCCTTTATGATCAAGGATTAGTACCTACACCAGAACCATTTAAAAAGAGAGTTGCTCATGGAATGATTTTAGCGGAAGATGGAACTAAAATAAGTAAATCTAAAGGAAATGGAATTAATCCAGTTGATGTTGTAAATAAATATGGAGCAGATACTTTAAGACTATTTGAAATGTTCATGGGAGATTATGAAAAAGATATTCCATGGAGTAATGAAGGGCTTAAAGGTTGTAAAAGATTTTTAGATAGAGTAATTAAATTAAAAGAAAAGATTAATGATAAAGAAGAATATTCAAAAGATTTAGAAAATATTATTCATAAAACAATAAAAAAAGTAACTAATGATTTAGCTACAATGAAATATAATACAGCAGTTTCTAGTTTGATGATTTTAGCAAATAATTATGAAGATAAAAAAGAAATAACTAAAAAAGATTATCAAACATTATTAGTTTTATTAAATCCAATTGCTCCACATATTACAGAAGAATTAAATGAAGAGATTGGTTATACTAAACATATCGCGGCAATGGATTGGCCAACATATGATGAAGCTAAAACAGTTGATGATGAAGTTACAATTGGAGTACAAGTTAATGGAAAACTTAGAGGAGAAATTACTGTTAAAGCAGATGAAGATGAGGAAAGTATTAAAGATAAAGCTTTAAATAATGAAAATGTTAAGAAACATACAGATGGTAAAGATATAGTTAAAATAATTGTTATTAAAGGGAAAATAGTTAATATTGTGGTTAAGTAATTGACATGAATTTGACAGGAAATTAGGATTATGGTATAATACATAAATATCAGGGGAAATGATTGTATATTTTAGGGGGTAAAAGTTTTGGTTGATCGAGTAGTTAATAAACTAATAAAGGGTAAAATAATTGAAATATTAGTAGTTTTAGGATTAGTTTTTATATCAATACCAGTTTGGCATAATTTTGATAAAAAAATAAGTAATGCTAAAGTAGTTGATATTGATCAGTATAATTTAGATTTTATGATAGAACATAATGATAATGGAGAAAGATTAATAGTAAAAAATCAATATAATTTAAATAAAAGTTTTAGAATTTTATTGCGTATTAATAAAAATGTTGATATTAATAAATCTAAAATATTAATTAATGATAAAACTTATAAATTAACAGAATTTAAACAAGAAAATAAAGCTGGTTATTATTATTTTACAATAGCTTTGGATTATATAATTCAAGATATAATTACTTATGATGTAGAACCTTTATTAGATGGTAATGTTGTTAATTATGCTTATATTTTTGAAGAAAATATTAATTTTTAAATAAAGTGATAAAATACTATTGTAATTTATCACTTTTTTATGGTATTATTATACTATGGTGATAGTATATGAAAGTAAAGGATATTATCAAGAAACAAACCACAATAATTGCTATCGCAGTTGTTCTTGTAGCGATGGCGGCAATGGGTGTTAGTTATGCCATATTTTTTGATATACATGCATCTGGTGATCAGGTTATAACTGCTGGTACTTTGAAAGTTACTATAACGGGAGCTAGTAGTTTAGATTCTTTAGAAGTTATTGGTGATACTGCGGGGCTTGGTTTAGAGAATCCAATGGGGTATACTATAAAAAATTCGGATGCTAATGGTAATAATAGTAATTTGCCAAATAAATATAAAATATATATATATGCAGATAATTCAAATAGTATAGATGTTTCAAAATTAAAGTTAGCGATAAGTGATGATAGCAATAGTGCAACAGAGGCTAAAGCTTTTGTTAATACTGATACTTATTCTATTACTAATAAAGAGGATTCTGCTTGTACGACAGATTGTACAGCATATAAAATTGATGAAGGTACTTTGGCTGCTGGTGATTCTACTAAAACTAAATATATTCGTGTTTGGGTAGATGAAAATCAAGTAACTGATGAGCTTAATGATACAGCGGTTAGCTTGAAATTGTTTGTTGTTAGTGAAGTTGATGAGACACAAGCAACAAGTTAAGGAATGATAAAGAAATTTATCATTTTTTTTTTGCATTTTTACCAATTTTATATTTTTGGGGAATAAATATTTAATTTTGTTTTAGCAGAAATTATAAAATTGTCTAGCAGATTTTGTAATATCTGCAATTTGACTAATTTAAAATTATGTATTATGATTATAGCATAGAAAAGAGGCGAACATATGTATAAAAGTAGTACAGAAAATGTGGAAGTATATTTTATATGCTATAAGAAAGAAGAAATGGAGTTGGTTGATACTTATTATGATGAAGTTTTAGATGTTCATTATTGGTATTTTAATGCTTATTTGGCTTATAAGTATTGGAAGAATAAGTTTAAGGGATTAGAATTAGGAGATATAGCTAAGATGCTACTTATTGTGGCTGCAAGTAGATATATTATTTATGCATTGGATGAAAAAGAGTATAAAAATGATAAAGAATATAAAAGATTATTAAAAGATTTGCATAAAATTGAACCAATATTAGAAAAAATAATTAATAATGGTACTTTGGGATTAAGTATAGATTAATATTTAATAAAAGAGAGTTTTAGCTAGATTTTTGATGTAAGTATTTATATCTTTTAAATCTTCAGTTATTTCTCCTTTAAAATATTTAATAATTAGGTTTATTGTGCCTTCAGTAAAAAATATAATATCTAATTCATTTTTATTAGGAAGATTTTTTAGAAGGGTTGTTGATATTTTTTTAGTTATTCTTTTAACAAATAGCATGGTATCATCACTAGTTAAAAGTTTTTGATAAATATTTTTATTAGTTTCTAAGTAATTAAATATATGATCGAAGTATTTATTTATGTCATTATAAGTTTTATATACTTCTTGATCAAAAATATTTTCAAATATTTCTTCTTGAAATTCTTCGGCAATTTCATATATGTTATCATAATGGGAATAAAAAGCACCTCTAGTAATATTAGCTCTTTTTACTAATTCAGTTACTGTAATGTTTTTTATTTCTTTTTTTTCGGCTACAAGTTCTATAAAAGTTTTTTTTATAAGATTGATAGTTTTTTTGGAAGAAGCATTTATTCCTTTTAGTTTCATGGATATCACCTGAAATATATTATAACATATTTTTAACAAAATTGCACTTTTTGTTTAAATTTTTACATTTTGTGTTTATTTGTTGTTAAACTTTTAAATAGAAAAGAGTAAAATGGAATAGATTTCGTGTGAAAGGGGATAATTAAAAGTGAAAAAAATAACGGATTTTTTAGTAGATTTTAGAAAAGTAATTTTATTTTTTATGATAGTTTTTACGGGTATTTGTTTCTTTTTAGCAACTAAGGTTAATGTTAATAGAGATATTACAAAATATTTAAATAAAACAAGTGAAACAAGAATTGGTATGGATATTATGGATGATGAATTTGGGGATATAGCTACTAGTTCTTTAAATGTTATGTTTGAAGGTTTGAGTGATAAAGAAAAAGATAAAATATATGATAATTTAAAAAATATAAGTGATGATATAGAAGTTAAATATGAGAATAATGGGGATTATAATAAAGATAATTATACTTTATATGAAATTACAGTTAATGATGATAAAGATTCTAAGTTAGCGAAAAATGTATATGAAGAAGTTAGTAATTTAGATAAAGAATATAATATTTATATGTCTGGGGATATTCATGAAGAATTTAAAACTATATTACCTTCTTGGATTGTTTGTTTGGCAATATTTTGTGCTTTAATTATATTAATTATTATGTGTGATTCCTATATAGAGCCTATTTTATTTTTAGTTGCAATTGGTATGGCAGTAATAATAAATAAAGGAACTAATATTATGTTTAGTTCTATTTCTAGTATTACTAATTCGATATGTGCGATATTGCAATTAGCTCTTTCAATGGATTATTCTATTATGTTAATTAACAGATATAGACAGGAAAAAGAATATGAAGAAGATGATATTAAAGCTATGAAAAAAGCTTTATATGCATCATTTAAATCTATTTCAAGTAGTTCTATAACAACAATCGTGGGATTATTAGCTTTAGTATTTATGAGTTTTGCAATTGGAAGGGATTTAGGGTTTGTTTTAGCTAAAGGAGTACTATTTAGTTTACTTACAATTTTTACTTGTTTACCAGCATTTATTTTAATGTTTAATAAGTTAATAATTAAAACTAAAAAGAAAAGTCCAACATTTAATTTAAAATTTTTGGGTAATTTAGCTTATAAGTTTAGATATTTAGGAATTGTGGTTTTTCTTTTAGTTTTAGGTGGGAGTTATATTTTTAAAGGTAATTTAGGGATTCTTTATACGGATACTGGAGATAGTAAAATAAAAGAAGTATTTGGGGAAAATAATGAATTAGCATTAATATATAATAATAAAGATGAAGATAAGGTGGCAAATGTTTGTAAAAATATAAATAATCCTAAAGTAAAAGAAGTATTATGTTATGGTAATACGATTAATGAAAAGTTAAGTTATGAAGATTTAAAAAATAAATTAAAAGATTTAGATGTTCAGATGGATATTGATGATTATCTTTTAAAAATTATCTTTTATAAATATTATAATGAAGAAAATAATTTGATAAGTTTAGATCAACTTTTGAAGTTTATTCCTCAGTATGTATATAACAATAATAAAATGAATGAACAAATATCTAGTGATATGAAGAATAATATTAATAAATTATCTAATTTTGCTAATATTAATTCTTTAAATAAAGGACATAGTAAAAAAGAAATTGCTAATGTTTTAGGAATAAAAGAAACAGATATTAATGATTTATTTATATTTTATGAATCTTTACATAGTAATACAAAAATGACTTTAGAAGAGTTTATAAATTTTATGAATAATTATGTTTTAAATAGTGAATATGGAAAAAATATAGATAATAATACTATTAATAATTTAAATATGATTAGTACTTTTACAAATAAAGAATTTATTAATAGAGATTTAAATAGTAGGGAAATGGCTGATTTTTTAAAGTTTGATCTTTCAAGTGTAAATAATCTTTATTTATATTATTTAAGTTTAAATATTAAAGATTATAAATTATCTTTAACTGATTTTATAAATTTTATAAGTGTTATAGCTGATAATGATAGTTATGCTGAAATGTTTGATGATAATTTAAGAGCAGAGATTAAAGAATTAAAAACATTTAGTAATATAGATTTAATAAATAAAGAAGTTAATTATCAAGAGATGAGTAATCTTTTAGGGATTAGTGAAGAATTAGTTAGAAATATTTATACTTTAAATAGGGGTAGTGATGATATTGATAATTATTTATTGACTCCTTATCAATTTATTAATAGTATTTTAAATAATCAAAATATTGCTGATAGTTTAGATGAAGTATCTTTTAGTAAATTAAAGACTATATTGGGAGTTATGGATAGTGTTTTAAATAATAAAGATTATAATTATTTAGAAATGGCTAATTTTTTAAGAATAAGTGAAGAGATCACTAATAATATTTATATATTATATTTTAAAGATAATATAAAAATAAGTCCTTATCATTTTATTAATTTTATAATAGAACATCAAAGTGATGAAAATTTAAAGAGTATTACACCAGAAACTATAAATAGTTTAGTATTTTTAAATAGTATTATGAATAGTGTAATAAATAATATTTCTTATGATAAATTAGCTTTAAGTGAATTATTAAATTTAGATAAAGAACAAGTTAAACTTTTATATGGAGTATATGAAATTAATTATTTAAAGAATAATGTTTTAATATCATATAAAGATTTTGTTAATTTTTTAATAAATGATGTTATTCCTAATAAAACATATGGAGCTAATTTTGATAAAAATAAAGTTTCAAAAATTAAAATACTTAAAAAAGTTATGGATAATAGTATTAATAACAAAAAATATAATAAAGATGAATTATATAATTTATTAAGTAATCTATCTAATAATTTAGATAAAAATTTAATAGATTTATTATATATTTATTATGGAAGTGTTTATAATTATGATGATAGTTTAAGATTAACTATTGATGAGTTTGTTAGTTATTTAAATAAAGATATAATATTAGATGAAAGATTTGATGATTTTATTAATCAAGATATGAGAAATAATATTGTTTCTTCTTTAGATATGGTAAGTGATGCTTATAAAAATTTGGTAGGGGATAAATATTCAAGATTAGTGTTAAATACAACATTTGATTTAGAAGATAAAGAAGTATTTAATTTTATGGAAGATTTAAAGAAAGAATTATCTTTAAAGGATTCTTATTTAATTGGAAATTCTCCGATGGCTTTAGAGATGAGTAAAACATTCCAAAGTGAGCTTAATTTAATAACAATACTTACAATTATATTTATTTTTGTTGTAGTATTATTTACTTTTAAATCAATATTAATTCCAATTATTTTAGTATTATTAATTCAAACCGCGGTGTATTTAACTATGGGAATATTATTTGTTCAAAGTGGAACTGTTTATTTTATAGCTCTTTTAATAGTTCAATGTATATTAATGGGAGCCACAATTGACTATGCAATTCTTTATACTTCTTATTATTTAGAAGCTAGAAAGAAATTAGATGTTAAAGATTCAGTTTTAGAAGCTTATAATAAATCAATACATACTATATTAACTAGTGCTTCAATTTTGGTTTTAGTAACTTTAATTGTTGGTTATTTTGCATCGGCGATTACAGCTCAAATTTGTATAACTATTTCAGAAGGAACATTATGTTCTACGATATTAATTTTGTTATTATTACCTGAAATGCTTAGTAGTTTAGATAGATTTTTGGTAAGAGAAAAATAATTATTTTAGGATTGTACTTATAATTTATAGGGACAATCCTTATTTATTTAATTAGAATATTTTGATTAAAAATTATTACTTTTTTCTTTTCTATACTTTTCCTAAAGAAAATAAATTGTTATAATAGTTTTAACAACAAAATAGTATTTGGGAAGTGAATTATAGTGAATCAAGAGAAATTTGGACAGTTTATTAGAGATTTAAGATTAAAAAATAATATGACACAGAAGGAATTTGCTGATAAATATAATGTTACTTATCAGGCTGTTAGTAAGTGGGAAACAGGAAAAAATATGCCTGATATTACTTTAATTAAAGAAATTAGTAAAGATTTTAATGTTAGTTTGGAAGAATTATTTCAGGGAGAATATAAAGAAAATAAGAAAAGTAAAAAGATTTTAATAATAATTGGTTTATTATTAATAGTTATAGTTTTAGGATTGATAATTTGGTTTTTAGTTAAAGATAAAAGTGATTTTGCTTTTAAAACATTATCTAGTGGATGTGATAATTTTAATATTTCGGGGAATATTGCTTATAATGATAAAAAATCTTCTATTTATATAACAAATATTCAGTATTGTGGAGGTAATGATACTTCCGATTATAAAGATATTGAATGTACTTTATATGAAGGTGATGAAGATACTCAAAAGATTATTAGTTCTTATAAGTATAATAAAAATAAAACTATTAAATTAGAAGATTTTTTACAAAAAGTTACATTAGCCGTTGATGATTATAAAAAATCTTGTAAAGATTATCATGATAATACTCTTTATTTAATGATAAATGCAACAGATAATGATAATAAGATTACTACTTATAAGATACCTTTAGATTTAAATGATAGTTGTGGAGTTAATTAATATTGATTCAACTTTTAGTTGAGTATTTCAACTTTAAAGTTATTGCTTGTAAATTTTAGAAATGATAAAATTATAGCAGAAAAGGAGAAGAAATATGAAAAAAAGTTTAAGATTATTTTTAATGGGAATACTATGTATTACTCTTTGTGCTTGTTCTAGTGGAAAGGAAGAAGAAAAAGAATTATTAGTTGAATTACCAAAACCTGAGGTTACAGGAGGTATTAGAGGAGAACAGTTTGGAATTGATAAAAATATTAATGAATCTACAATAGATAACTATTTAAATAGGGAAGATAGTGTTTATGTTGATATGAGAATGTTAAAAGATCCTGGAAATTATGAAGCTATAGGGGGAGATTCTTATCTTTCAGGTTTTGTGAAAGGCTTTGAAGTTGTACCATATCCACTTCTTGTTAATGTTACTGGACTTCCTGATGAAGTTGGTAAAACATATACTGGTAAAACTTTATTTACAGTTTCAGATGATGGAAAATATACGGCAAATTATGAAGAGTCTTTAGATATTTTGGAATATTATTTTCCTAAAGATAAAAATATATTCTTAATGTGTGGCGGGGGAGGCTATGCTGGAATGACTAAGAATATGCTAATTGCTTTAGGTTGGGATAAAGATAAAATATATAATGTTGGTGGTTACTGGTATTATGAAGGTAATAATAAAGTAGAAGTAAAAAGAGTTAATAAAAATAATAAAACTGTTTATGATTTTTGGAAAGTGACATATCATGATATTGATTTTAGTTTACTTACTGAGGTTAAATAATGAAGAATAAAAAATTTTGGATAATTGGGGGAATTATTTTATTAGTTATAATTGGTGGAATATTAGCTTTTTATTTTTTTAATAATGATAAAGAAGTAGAAAAAAATGATAATCAATTTATGTTAGATAGTGAATATTATAAAGATGGTAATTATATTCAGATTGATAATAAAAAGGTAGAAGATTTAGTAAATAATAAAAAAACATTTTTGCTATTTACTTATAATAATTATTGTAACTTTCCTATACCTTGTGATAGTGTATTTAAGAAAGTTATGGATAAATATAAAATTGATGTTTTAAAAATACCATTTGAGGAATTTAAAGACACAGTTTTTTATGAAAAAGTTAAAATAGCCCCAAGTTTAATAATTGTAAAAGAAGGGGAAATTGTTGATTATTTGAATGCTGATGATGATGAAGATACTGATAGATATCAGAAAGATGATGCATTTAAAAAATGGTTGAGTCAGTATATAGTATTAAAGAAGTAAATTGTTAAGTTTGTGCTTAACAATTTTTATATACAATTAAAAATGCAAGGAGAGAGCCCTGCATATATTTCCTGCCCATACATAAAAATTTAGAGCAATATGAGCAAGTGTTTATATTAATAAAAGTATTTTATAATTTTTAATCAGAAATTGTATATGGGTTGGTGTATGTTCCTTCACCTGATAATTTAACATTAGCAGAGAGATTTATTACTGGGCGAACACCATTCCCACTGCTCACACCATTGTCAACAAGGTAGCCATTCTTATGTATAATGAATATGGTAGCATAGCCGTAAATGCTGAAGTAAGCTGGAGTCATGGTCCAATAAGTTTGTCCTGTATATAAGTAAAATTGTGTATTATCGGATTGATTATCTAGTCTAGAATAGTATCCTCCTGCAAATACTGCTTCATCTATGGTTATTAATCCTATTGGACTATTTTCTCCTGTTCCATTGTTAGCTCTTAATTTATGATTTCCATAATCTTCTCCATTTGGTTTTTGTGCTCCTGGAAGTGAAAATATATTAAATCTTTCACTACACTTGAATGTTGGAGTATGTTTTGTATTAGCATTCCAATTTGTATTTATTAATCTGTCTTCTGCTATATATACTGTTGAATAACTTCCATATCCTTCTGTTCCATAGTCATTTATACTTATTGTTGCTATTTTTCTATCATTACAAAATCCAGCATTTGAATCTATGTATTTTCCATATTCTGTTTTTAGATTAGTATTATACCAATTATCTAATATTTTTTTAATATCACTATCAAAATTATTAGTATGCGCTTGATCATAACTAGTTGTTGGGGTGGTTTCTTTAGTGGCGCTGCCTGTTTTATCTGTTCCATACATGTACCCTACATATTTATTATCATTAGAATACGTATTATATCCACTTATTTGTAATTGACTACCTGTTCTATTATTGTTTAAATATCCATCACTTGTTGGAGCACTAGTTCCTTTACCAGCATATATCATCCTTATTGAACCATTGCCGTTGATTCTGATGATTCGCCACCATATATCATCATTACCTTCTTTTCCAAACTTAACCCAATTATCTTTTACTTTGCCTCTAAAATAGTATGTTGTTCCTAAATCATCTTCATCACTATACATAATTGTTTTTTCATTATTTTTATGTTCTGTTGTATCCATATTTGTAAAACCATCTGTTGTTCCTTTTTCACTTGCTTTATTTAATTGAGCTAATGTATCTTCTGGAGTTGGAATTTTACTAAAATATACAGTACACTTATCCATCTTCTTTAGATTAGCAAATGTATGATTACCATTTATTGTTTTTAATATTGCTTCTGTATCTTTGGTATTATCATCTATCATACATTTACTATCTTCTTCATTTATTTCATATTCTGTTGTTGGTACTTCATCTACTTCATCATAACTTCCTGTATCATTTTCTTGGTATATTTTTACTATCTTAAAATCATATGGTTGATATGATACTTTACCTTTTACTATTTGAACACTACTAGTTACTTGATACTTTGCTCTTGAACTTAAAGAAACTATAGTTGTTGTTATTGCTACTAATACAACTAAAACTAATAATACTTTTTTAGT
>CANRBQ010000003.1 GCA_947628905.1 uncultured Bacilli bacterium | reverse complement strand
TACAATAATTTAATATATTTGAAATCCACTCTTTATACTAAAATTATATACATGGAAATGTCAAAAGTCAAGAAAAAAGTCAATATTTTGGCAATAAAAACAATTGAGTATAAAAAAATGAGAAAATTATACTGGTGATAGGGATGAATTATAAAGATAATATGAATGAAATAAGAACTTCTAAAGATGTAAGTCAAAAAGAGATTGCAAAGGTCTTAAACATTTCTCCTTACACGTATAGTCATTATGAGACTCAAGATGCTATAATTCCAATTAAACATTTAAATGAATTTTGCAATTACTTTAATGTTTCTTTAGATTATTTTTTTGGATTTGTCACTAATGCTAAATATTTAAATTCAGCAAGAGAAATCAATTTAAAATTAAGCGGTACTCGTTTAAAAGAAATTCGTAAACTAAATAAAATGACTCAAGAAAAGTTGGCTAATACCTTACATGTTGCAAGAACAATTATAACAGAATATGAAAAAGGCCATTTTCCTATATCTACTCATTCTCTTTATACAATATGTAAAAATTATAATATTTCTGCTGATTATCTTTTAGGAAAAATTGATAATCCTCAAATATTAAATAAATAATCTTTACTTTTATTTAAAAATATATTATTATTAATTTAGCGAAGCACTTCATGGTGCTTGCCAGTTTGCTTTGCACCACTTATTTAAGGTGGTGCTTTTTTTATTCTAAAACAAATTTTATATTCTCTTAATCCAAAAATTTTTATTTAAAAGTAAGTAAGATTTTTATATTAAAAAAGAATAGAAAGAATTATAATATTGGCTTTCTATTCTAGTATTATGTTGGGTAAAGGTATAACCCATATCTTGTCTATTAATAAAAAGGTAAGCATAATAGACAAGTAATATATTTAGCTAAGATATTTCATATGGAGAATCTATTGTACCACTTCCTGATATTGTTATATTAGATTTCAGATTTATTACAGGGCGCACGCCATATGCACCGACCACACCATCTCCTATGAGATATCCATCTGTACCAACACGGAACACGTTGGCATTTGAACCATTGAAGAAAGCCGGCGTCATTGTCCAATAATATTGACCTGTGTATAGCCAATATCCATAGTTGCTATTTCCAGGTAATCCTCCTGCTATGATTACTTCATCCATGGTTATTAATCCTACTGGTGTTGTTAATTTATTATTTCCTTTTATTTCATACCCTTTGTTATCTTTTGTTCCTTGAGCATTTGGACCTGTAAATAAATCATTTGTTTTATTTGTACATTTTAGTGTTGGTTTTTGTATTGAATCAAAGCTATTATTGCTTTCGTTTTGCCATACTCTATGAGCTGGTGCATAAGCCGTTTGAGTTTTTGAATATCCCGCTCCTGCGTCTTTTGCACCTAAAAAAGTGCTATGTTTTTCTGGAGATAGTTGTCTATCACTACAAAATCCTGTTTCTACATCTATTTTATTTCTATATTCTTCTTTTATTCCTGTATCTCCTATATACCATTTATCTATTTCTTCTTTTATTGTACTATCATGATTATTTTCGTGAGCTTCCTTATAACTAGTAGTTGGTGTAGTTTCGTTACTATATGAACCAGTTTTTGCTGTTCCATACATATACCCTACGTATTTATTATCATTATAGTAATCATTAAATGCACTTGTTGTTGCTCCTGTACTAGTCTTTATTGCCGCATTATCTCCTGTATTACCCCATTTTCCTTCACTTGGTTTTGTTGTTCCAGCATATATCATTCTTATTGTACCATTTCCATTTATTCTGATGATTCTCCAATACATGTTAGCAAAGTATACCCAGTTATTATCTACTGTTCCACGGAATACATAACTCTTTCCAAAGTCATCTTCTGTTTCATACACTCCCTTATCTTGTGATGTACAATTTTTAACTGTTGCATGACTCGAATCATTTGTATTATCATCGCATGCATATGTACTTATCCCAGTAGAAGGTAAATCTCCAGTTTTTGATAAATGCAAGGCTGTTAGTGTTTCACTAGAACTTCTAGATTTTTTAACATCAAAATACAAATAACATGATGTTCCACTTTTAGTTAAATTAGATATTATTAATTTATTATTATCCCATTCTAATTCTATATCTTCATTATTACACTTTGTTTGCTCTTTATTTAGTACATATCCTTGTGGTATATCTTCTACTTCTTCATATTGTCCTGAACCTGCTTCTGTTTCTTTGTAAAACGCTACTAGGTTTATATCTGCTTTACTATCACTTATCTTGGCATGTACTTTCCCTTTAAATCCTTCCCCTATATCTTCGTTTTGTTCTTCTGTTTCTTTTTCTGTTAAGTTTGGATATTCTATTATGATATAGTAGTATACTTTCTCTCCTGTTTGACTAGATGTTATATATTCATTATCTGTTAGTTCTGTTGTTGTTTCTATTTCACTATGTTCTATTACTCCTTCTTTTATTAATTCTATCTCTTCTATATTTGTTTCACATTCTTCATTTAAATATTGTATTCCATTTGTTACTTTCTTTTTCTTATTACATGTAAGTATTATATCTTTTCTATCTTCTTTTGTTTTATATACTTTATATTTTAATTCTGTATTTAAACTATTTATTCCATTCCATATTAAATTATATGCGATTAATTCATTATTACCGGTTGCTATTACTTCTATTTTAGATAATGTTTCATGCCCTGGATATATATTTTCATCATTAAAGTTTATATTACCATTTACTTCTAATGTTGATCCATTTAAGGTGGCAGTCTTTCCTTCGGTCATTGCTCCTGTTCCTTTGAATATTGTTTTACCTACAAAATATGCCAAAGATATTCCTATTACTCCTATTAACACACTTACTATTATTATTACTCTTTTATTCTTTTTCATTTTCCTTTACTCCAATCATTTAAACTTTTCCAGCTTATGTAAAAATTATAATTTAGCAAATGTTAAAAGTCAAGAAAAATTCTAATATTTATTCGGATTTTTTATATTGAAAATAAAAGTATGAGAAAATTATACTGGTGAGATAAATGAACTATGGCATTAAATTAAAAGAGTTAAGAGAAAGGATTGGATTAAATTTTGTAGAAATGGGAAACATACTAAATATAAGTGATAGTTTATATAGTAGGTATGAAAAAGAAAAGCAAAGTATACCTTTGAAACATTTGAATACCTTATGTAATTATTTTAATGTATCAATAGACTATATATTTGATTTTACTAATACTAAACAATATAATAACTCTAAAAATGAAATAGACTTAATATTATCTGGTGAAAGACTTAAAATGTTTCGTAAAAGTCAAAAATATACTCAAGAGAAATTAGCTATATTATTAAATGTTGCTAGAACTATTATTTCTAAATATGAAAAAGGAGAATTTATCATTGCTACACATTCTCTTTATACAATATGTAAAAATTATAATATTTCTGCTGATTATCTTTTAGGAAAAATTGATAATCCTCAAATATTAAATAAATAATCTTTACTTTTATTTAAAAATATATTATTATTAATTTAGCGAAGCACTTCATGGTGCTTGCCGGTTGGTTTGCACCACTTATTTAAGGTGGTGCTTTTTATATTCTAAAACAATTCAAATATTTCTATTTAAATATAATTTCTAGGATAATTATTAGTATTAATAATAAGACTAAAAAATCTTTTTTATTCATACTAACCACCTCCTTGTTTTCAAGTTGATGGCAAACACCAAGACCCCCTAAAATGTGCCTCGTATCTTTAAAATATCATAAAAACAATAACTTGTAAAATTACAAATATTATATATTTATCTTAACAATTTTATAATTTTTGTTTAGCAATTTTTTAATTTTATCTAGCTAAATATATAAAATTAGTAAAAATTAAAAAAACTTATTTAAAAATTAATCTAAATAAGTCTTTTTATTTATAGCGAATGTTAATATCTACATCACCATGTATACCATCAACGCGACCATCACTGCACATTTGCCAATATTGATAGTTACCAGCATAATTAGTTTTATCAACATAATGAGCTAACCATACAGGATAATCTGTTTTAAGCCATACTTGTTCTAAATAACTTTTACTACTATAAAGCATTCCTTCATAACCAGCTTTTTTAAATACATCTAGAAATGAATTAGCCATGTCTGTTAAACCAAAGAAACTTAAATTAAATTCGTTATAAAAGTTCCAGTTTTCCCAGTCAAAAGCTATTGGTAAATCAACTTTATAACCTTTTATTTGTTTTAATATCCATTTTGCATCTTTGATAGCTTTTTCTTTACTATCAGCATAGGAATAGAAATAAATTCCAACAGGCATATTTATTTTATTTGCTTTTTCAATATTTTCTTTAAATCTTTTATCAACAAAATATTCACCATCAATACCTTTGGTACTTCCTACTCTTAAAATAACAAATTCTACTCCTTGCTCTTTTAATTTATTAAAATCAACTTCTCCTTGCCATTCCGATATATCGATACCTATTTCAGTATTTTCGTTTTTATAATTTTTAATAGCATCACTAAAAGGAATCCCGGGAGGTAATGTTGTAGGAGTATTGCTACTATCTCCTCCACCTGTTGATGGTTTTGGTTCTTTTACATAAAGATTAAATGGCTTTTCAGTAGTATTACCACTTTTATCAGTTGCTTTAAATACTAAGGGATATGTTCCCGCGGTGGTTAGATCATAATCTCCTACGATTTCGCATGTAGGTGTTGGATCATAATTATCACCACACATAATTTTTTCAGTTAAATCTACATCACTATTAACATTTAAAGTATAAGAACTTCCTAACCATATAAGTGGAGGAACTCGATCTTTAATTTCTAAAGTATATTCTTGTTTAATTTTAATATTATCTTCGTTTATATATTCAAATTTAACTTTTTTTGGTCCTAGTTTTTTAGTATCTATTTTATAATCATTAATAATTGTTCCATTAATATTAATAATATAATCTGATACTTTAATATCACTTAAAAACTCGGCAGTTAAATTGTCTTTTAATTCAACAATAATTACAGCATGTTTAACTTGATAATTATAATATAATTTTTTAATACCATATATTAAACCTATTATTATAAGTATAGTTAATAATATGATTATTACTATAGCTATAATTCTTTTTTTCATAGTAAAACTCCTTTAATTAATTTTATTATAGCAAATTTTCAATTAGAAAAAAAGATTTACATTGAATTAATTATTTATAAAATATTCTTTATACCATAGAAGAAAAGAGTAAATAGTATATATTTCTCGATGAGCATTTTTTTGTCCATTATGATGATCTTCTAAAATATTTAATATTTTTGTTTGATTAAAAAATTTTTTAACATATTCTTCTTTAAATTCATTTTTAATAATATTATAATATTTATCTTCTTTTAAATATTCTTTAAAAGGAACTAAAAAGCCTAATTTAGGACGATTAAACCATTCTTTGGGAATTCTAGTTGAAGCTGCTTCTCTTAGGGCTCGTTTACTTACTTTTTTATGGAGTTTATATTTTTTAGGTAAAGTTAAGCTTAATTCAAATACTTTTTTATCTAAATAGGGAACTCTTAACTCTAAAGAACTAGCCATAGTCATTTTATCTGCTTTAAGTAATATATCATTAGGAAGCCATAAGTTCATATCAACATATTGCATTCTTGTAACATCATCTAAACCTTTTGTTTCATCAAAATATGGTTTAGTTATATCAGTTGGTTTAATATTACTTTTATAATTAGATGAAAGAATGGCATTTGCTTCTTCATCACTAAAAATACTTGCTTGGCCTATATAACTTTCGCTTAAAGTTTTAGAACCACGAATTAAAAAACTTTTCCCTTTTATATTAGGTAGTTTATTAGCTATTTTAAGATTAAAATCACGAATAAATTTTGGTAAATGACGATAAGCACGAATAATCATACTATTATCATATGTTTGATAACCTCCAAATAATTCATCTGCTCCTTCTCCTGATAAAACAACCGTTACATCTTTTTTGGCTAAAGCACTTAAAAAATATAAGGGAACACTAGATAAATTAGCATGTGGCTCATCAGAATGATATTGTACTTTAGGTAATACTTCAAAAAACTCATCGGGAGTTATTACTTCGTTTTTATTTTCAATTTTTAATAATTCACTTAAATGTTTTGCAGCATCTATTTCATTAAATCCTAAATTTTCAAAGCCTACTGTAAAAGTATTATTAGGTTTTAATAAAGATACTATATATGATGAATCTATTCCGGAACTTAAAAATGCTCCAACTTTAACATCACTTATTTTATGATGTTCTACAGATGATTTAACTTCTTCATCAATCTTTTTTACTACTTCTTTATATGATATTTTTTTATTTGGTTTATAATTAAAATTATAATATTCTTTAATATCTAGTTTACCATCTTTATATTTTAAATAATGACGAGGTTCTAGTTTGTAAACTCCTTTAAAAAAGGTTTCTTTTAAAGGATTATATTGAAAAGTTAAATAAGTTTTTAACGCATCGGGATTAACTATTTTTTCAAAATCGGGATGAGGCAAAAAAGATTTAATTTCACTTCCAAACATAAAAGTATCATTCATAATAGTATAATAAAATGGTTTAATACCAAATATATCACGCGCGGCAAATAATTCTTTTGTTTCAATATTCCAAATAACAAAAGCATACATTCCTCTTAATTTATCTAAAATATGTTCTTCATATTCTTCATAACCATGAAGAATTACTTCAGTATCTGTTTCAGTAGTAAATTTATGACCTTTTTCAATTAAATCTTTTCGTAAATCTTGATAATTGTATATTTCACCATTAAATAAAATAACTAAATTTTTATTTTCATTATATATTGGTTGATTTCCAGTATTTAAATCAATTATACTTAAACGACGAAAAGCCATATGAAGTAAATCATCTGTGTATAGTCCTTCACTATCAGGGCCACGATGAATAATCATTTTGCTCATATCATTTATTACTTTTTTATTTTTTTCTTTTTTATTTATGTATCCACAGAATCCACACATTTTTACATCACCATAATTATTTTAGCATAATTTTAAAGGTATTTAAACATTTTAAGAATAATTATTATTTCTTCTGAATACTTTTTATTTTATAAAAAAACCTCGTTTTTTAGAAAACGAAGTTTTATTGTTATTTATTTTTTATTTTAGTAATAAAGAATATTATTCCTGCGATAATAACAATTCCTATACCTAAAATGATAAGAATATTTTTTATATTTAAGCTTTTTTCTTCTTTTGTTTCTTCTTTTTTAGTATCATTTTGTGTTTCTTTTGAATCATTATCAGTTTCATTATTTTCAGTTTCATTAAGCTTATTTTCAGAGTTATTACTTTGTTCATCATTTTCATTTTGATTATTTTCAGTATTATTTGATGATGTATTATCTTTTATATTATTAGATGTTTCTTTATTACTAGAAGTATCTTTATTGTCTAAATTATTACTATCTGTTTCATTTTTATTAGTACTATCATTATTTTGACTATCATTTTTAGTTTCATTATCATCTTTGTTATCTTTATTGTTATCTTGATTATTACTAGTATTTGTAGATGATTCATTTGTTATTTGATAAGTAAAATCTTTAGTTGGAGTAGTAAATTCTTCTACTTCAACAGATTGCCAATTATTATTTATAATTGTTAAATTTGTTGCTTCTAAAGAATAGTTAGTTTTTTCTTTGGAAGTTGGAGATAAAATAATTTTACCTAAAGATACTTCTTTATCTTTATTTAATAAGTTATGTTTTTGGCTAATACCACCAGTCGTTATTTTAATAGTTAAAATATTTTTATTATAATTATAATAGGTTGTATAATTATTTTTAGTAAATTCATTATTAAAGTTAAATTTTTCTACTTTAATATCACCAGTAACTTTAATGCTTAAATCTATTCCTCCTACAAAGCCTTCTTCAAAATGAATTGTAGAGTTTATTTCACCAGTTTTTGTTTCTTTTAATTCTACTTTGGTAGAAGCTGATGCCATTAAAGGAAAGAGCATAAATGTTATAATTCCTAATATGTATGTTAATTTCTTTTTCATGATTACTCCATCCTTTAATTTTCTTTAATAGACATTTGTTTTAAGTCTTCATATGCTGGTAAGTTTGTAACTTTTTTAGAAGTACTGGTTAATCTTTCATCAGTATTATCATAAGCATTATTTACACGATATAGATTAGCTCTAATACCATTAGTATTAGCTCGCATTTCTTCATATTGTTCTTGAGTTAAAATATACATCCATGTACCTTTTAATACTTCATAAACTGATTTATCTTCATTTACTTCAGCAAATAATAATTCATAGCCTTCATAACGTTTTTTAATATCATTAGCATCACTTATAGTTAAAATATTAAAGGCTGGTTCACCACGATAATCACCGGCAATAATTACGGATCCTGCTTTTATTATTTCATTAGATTCAGCATCATATAAATAATCTTTATCAAGAATACCAATTGTTGGAATATTGTCTTCGGTCATTCCAATATCAATGTTATCTCCTGGAGGAGCAATAACACTAATTTCACTTCCTGATATACCACCAGTATTACCAACTGCTTCAATTTTAACATAAGATATATCATTATAAGTCCAAAGTTGATTTTCACTTGTTGTTCCTTGTTTCATAAAGTATATTTTATCAGTATAATTATTAGATTCATCTAAAGTAAATTCACCTGTTTTAGTAAGAGTCCAATGTTCTTTATCTTCGCTAACATAGATATTATATTTTTTAATTGTATTACTATTTAATACTCCATTTTCTACTAATGCTTGATATTCTATACCAGTTATAGCATATTTATCATTTAAATTAATGATAACATATGGAGTAGTGTTATTAGTAGTACTATCAACTTTATCACCATTAATAGTTAATGATTTTACTCTTTCAATTCCATTAAAGCTTGTTTCAGTTTTGCCATCAATTAAATTATTAATAGACAATTTTCCATAATCAAAATTATCATCTTCAGGATCAACTATTTCATTACTTTGTTTAAAATTAGATTCAATACTAAATGTATCTTTTGAAGCTATATAACCTTCATAAGAAATTTTTATTTCATTATATTCTTTAGCCTCAGTTTTATTAAGTAAATAATCATAGGCAATTACTTGATAAGTGTAAGCTCGATTATTTTCAGAACCAATATGATCAACATAGGTATTGCCATTTGTTATAAATGCGACAGACTCACCATTTCTTAAAATTTCATAACCTAATATTTTATCTTCATCTTTAGTAACTTCAAAGTTTAATGTTACTTCTTTTTTAGAATTATCAACATTCGGAGTATCCATAGTGCTTGTAATTTTAGTATCACTACTCATAGCACTTCCACCATTAATTATATAACGACGAGCTGCATCATTTAAATAAGCAATTTTTCTAGTTTCTGGTTCTAAAGATTGTTCTTTAATATAATTTTGAGCTTCTTTAGTTGGTTGTAATCCCCAGGTAGTAAAGAATTCTAATAAATCTTTTTTAGCAGCAAGACTTGCGTAAATATATAATAAATCGTCTTTGCTATAACCAGATAATTTTTCAGTTCTAGTTAATTTATTAATTCGAGCATAAATGGAATTAGAATCATTAAAAGTATTTGTACTTGTAACATCTTCATTATAATCATAGGCTAAATGTAATTGCCAATACATACCTAATGTTACAAAAACATTTTGAGATTTACCTAAAGTATGAGATGTAACTTTATCATAAATCTTATCATAAATTTTGCTATCTTCTAAACGCGAAGAATCTTGATCGTTACTTGTTTGGGCAAGTAAGGCATAAATATTGTTAGTAACTTCAGCATGAACTAAAGCACTTTGATTTATTTGATGACCTATTTCATGAGAAATACCCCAACCAAAGTAACCAGTTTTATTGGCTGTTTGTTTTTTGGCAGTAAATAGTCCACTTATTGAACCATACTCAATACCAATATGATATCCCCCGGCATACATGAATGCGCCATCAAACATTTGCATATAGCGAATGTTGATACGGGCTTTAGGCGCTCTATTTGCAGTTTCTTCTGAGTTTTCACTTAAACCTTTTTGACGGTAAAACATTTCCATCATTTCATCAAAAGCTTCAGTAGATTCATATAATTGGGTTACTTTGTCACTTTCTGTTAAAGCTTTTTCAGCCGCGATTGATGATACAGACCACAATCCATGTTTAGTTACTATTTCAGTACTGCCTAGAACACTACTTTTTTCATCAAAAGTTAGATTAGCATCAGCATATTTTTGATTTAAAGTTGAATTATATTTTTCTAGTTCAGTAATATATTTGCTTATTTTTTCCTTTTTAGATGTTTCATCATTACTTGAAGATAAATCTAAAACTGGGATTTTAGTTCCACCACTTACACGAACACTAATAGGATTGTTAACATCAGGAGTTGAAGTATATCTAATATATAAACTTCCACCTCTTTCATCACTAGAACTACCTATTTTAGGAACGGTAAATATATTTTGACCTTTGACTAAATTTTTACTAGTAGTTTGCCAAGCATTAGCTTCAGCATGATATTGCGTGTATACTATCTGAGCATTTATTTTTCCATTGCCTCCAACATAAACGGCAATATTTTCACCTTCTTTGGCAGCAATTCCTAAAGGTTGATAATCATTAATAGACATTGCAAATCCTAAATGTCCATTGTAGTAATTAGAAATATTAGGATTTAATTTAATAACATCATCTGCTAAATCTTCATCATTTAATATTTTTTCAGCATATTTTAAATCTTCTAAAATAATATCACGATATGGATTTAATTCCCCATTATGTTCTTCATCGGCTCTTAATCTTAATTTATCAATTGTGGTTTGGTCAACACCTTCAGCAAGAGTTAAACGCATTTCATCAGTAAATAAAGCAGCAACATCATCTACTAAAGAATCGTATTCATAAAATTTAACTTCGGCAATTTGAATAAGTCTACCAGTGCCAACAACAGTGATACCAAATTGAACAGCTGCAGTTTCAATTGGATCTTTTAATTTTAAAACATAATATGGTTGATTATTTTTATCTTTTTTCTGAGTTAAAACTCCTCTTACTTCTTTTTTACTATTTGAATTTAAATCATTAGTATCTTCCCAATAATAGACTTTAGTATCATTTGCTTCAGTACTTTTTTCATTATAGCTGCCTGGCTTATATGCGTTTGGATAACCTGAAGGAACAGTTATAACAAATTCATCCATTTTATATTTTTGATCTAATATAAAGATTGGATTATCAAAATTATAATTAGCACTGGCATTTATTTGCCAATCATTAATTTCCCAATATGAAAGATGATTATCATCAACCATAGACCATTTATCACTAGGAGTTCTATTATTATCATTATTTGTTAAATAAGAAGCACCTGTTTTATATTTAACATCATTAATATGACTAGTTTTGCCATCACTTAAAGTATCATTAATTAATTTGTATTTAGGATAGATAGTAGCTGTAGCTTCTAAAGTTCTTACTTTAACAATTTTAGAACCAGTTCCTTCACCTAATTCATTGTTGCCAGATATATAAGCTTCATATTCTACACCAGCCTTTAATCCTTTTAGAGAATATTTAGTTCCTGTAATATCTTTAATACTTTCAAATCCTTCAGTATTGGCTTCACGATAGTAAATATTATAGCTTTTAGTATCATCCATATCTTTCCAACTAAAATCAATACTAGAATAACCTGGAGTTGCTACAACCATATCAACAACAGGTGGTTTTCTTGAAGCAGTTGGAATACCAATTACTGGATCACTCCATTTACTTTGCCATTCCCCATTTATAGATCTAACAGATATTTTGTATTCTTTATAATTTTTTAAATCTTCTATAGTAAAAGTATTATATGAAGTTTGGTAAGTAACACCATTTTTTTCGGGTCCAGTTATTTTTATTTCATAACCTGTTACATTGACTTCTTCGTCAAATCTAACTGTTAATTGTTCACTTTTGGAACCATCAACTTTAATATTTTTAGGAGTACCAAAATTATCTGGTTTAGTAGTTTCTACTTTAACATTATTTAAAAATTCAACTTTAGCAATATCAGCAAGTTTTTCTTCAGATGTAGTTTTATTAATTTTAATAGTTACTTTTTTGACTGCAATTTGTTTATGTAAATTAATAACTATGGCATTATCCTCTGCTTTATCTGTAAAAGCTTGAGCATCTTTTTCATCAAGATATATTATGTCATCATCCGTAAGAGTAAATTCTTCACCATTTATTGATTCTACTTTAATTTCCATTTCTGTTGGAGCATTTTCCCCTACAGACATTCGTATTTCACTCATTTCAATAGCTTTTTCTTCATCAAAATCTAAAGCTAAAGTAATTGGTTCTCCTTCTTTAGTAGGCTTTAAAGTAACACTTCCTTCATCAGTAAAAATATTACTTATATCACCATTTTTAATACTATCAGTAGCTAGTTCTACTTTAATATCTTTATCAGATATAATAGCATTAGTATTTTCAATTGTAGCTTTTTTTACTTCACTAGTAGTTATCGCCGTAATATAATTTAAATCCGCAATATCAACTTTGCCATCTAAATTTAAATCTTTAGAAGTATCATTTTCTTCTATTGCTTTTAACATTATATTACTATCAGTACTATTGATTTTATTATCAGAGTTTAAATCTCCTAGAGCAAACATACCATTTTCATTAGTAATATTTACTCTTTTAGAATAATCATCTAATGTAACATCAACAGAATATGTAACAAAATGTTTGCCACTTAATTTTATAGTGTACTTTCCTTTATTTAAAGAATATAAATTTATGTTTAAATAAACTAAAGATTCATCTTTTCCTAATAAGTGACCTTCATAGTTACGTTTAGTTGCAACAGTGCGAATAGTTTGATCACCAATGTTAAGTTGTTGTTCTAAATAATCATCTTCTAATAAATCATTTAAAGAGATTTCAGCAGTATTATCTTCTTCATCTGTAATACTAAATGTAATATTACTTTTTTGATGATTTATTAAAGGAAGTGCTAAATGAGTTTCTACTTCAATGTTACCTTTAGTTTCAAATTCATTTATAGGAACTTCTGTGATTGACTCATTTGGAGTAGCTTCAGCATAAACCATGATTGGTGCCACACTTTGAAAAAGCATCGCCGCGACTAATAATAATGATATACTTTTTCTCATTATTTTCATTTTTTCCTTCACCTCTTTCTATAAAATATTATATAGTATAAATTAATTTTAAGCAATTAAAATATGCTTTAGAAATGCATTTTCTTAACCATATATTATATGTTATAAAAAGAAATGAGTTTATATATTTTATATTATAATTATATTTTTATTTTAAATATTTGGGATTATCAATTTTTCCTAATAAATAATCTGCACTTATTTTAAAATCTTTGCAAATCATATAGAGAAATGGAGTAGCTATTAATCTACGTCCTTTTTCATAGCCCCCTATTACTGTTGATACTGTTTTTAGATGAGAGGCTAATACTGCTTGAGTCATTTTCTTATCTTTCCTTAATTTCTTTAATCTTTCTCCAGATTTAATTCTATCTATTTCATTATTACTATGAGGATATTCAATTGTATTACTTAATCCTAATATGTAATCAATAGAAACATTTAAATAATTACAAACAGAATTTAGATGCTTAATTGGAATAATATAATCTTGTCTTTCATAATGTCCATAGCTATCTTTATCCATTTTTAAATAATCCGCTATTTCTTTTTGAGTTATTTCTTTATCGTTTCTTAATTCTTTTAGTCTATCTGAATAGTTCATATAAAATCACCACCCCTATTTTCTCATTAATATAATTAAATTTTCAAAAAGCGGTGAAATAGCGTGTTTTTTGTTGACAATTTACACTTGCTAGATTATAATTTTAGTATAAGTTAGAAATTTCTAATATAATTGAGTAATCAATTAGAAAGAAGAGAAAGGTATGAGGATAGAGAAGTTAAGTAAAGGAAGAAAAAAGAAAATAGTATTAACAATAACAATATTAGTATTGTTAATAGGAATAGTATATATAACATATAGTAGAGCAAAATATCATGTAACAAGTAATATACAAATAGTTAAAGGGAAAGTTAGTTATAGTTTAGCAGATTTTAATTTAATAGCAGTAAAAATACAAGAAAAAGGTTCAGATGGTAAAGGTATTCCAGGAAGTTATAAAAATGGAGATGTACCAGTAAGTGGATATAAATTACAACCTTTAAGTAACTCTAATAAAAATACAACTCATTGTGAAGTTAATGGTGAAGTTGTTAGTGGAATAAGTGTAGAATATAGGGGTGGTAAAGTAAATTTTAAAGGAGTTACTAAACAAGGAACTAAATGTTATTTATATTTTGATGTTGGTACAAGTGGTGATCCTGATGCTACTCTAGAGGCATTACATTTATCAAAAACTGGGGATTTACCTTCTGCAATAAGTACAACAGCATGTGATAATGGCACTAATGATGAAAGCCATAATAAAAGTGGCAGTAATTGTACATCACAAGATAAGGGAATATATGAAACAGAAGATGACTTTGGAAAGACATATGTATTTAGAGGAACAATAGATAATAACTGGGTAAGATTTGCAGACATGTATTGGCGAATCATTAGAATCAATGGCAATGGAACAATAAGAATGATATATTCTGGAATAGATAAGCCATCAGATGGTAGATGGGCAAATCAAAATGGTGGAAAAGGAGCTGCTATAACAACATCAAATAGTAGCGATCCAACTGTTCAAAAGTATAATAATGTTGCCTCTGATAATACGTATGTAGGATATATGAATGGTCCAGTAGATGCGATGAATTATGGTAATGCACATCAAAACGAAAAAGATAGTACAATAAAGAAAGAAATAGATGATTGGTATATAGGAAGTTCGGGAATAAAGGAACAATACAGAGATAAAATAGATGTAGAAACAGGCTTTTGCAATGATAGAGAACTATCTCCAAAAGCTCATGATAATTGGGGAGTCGCAGGATATGGTAAAGAGAAAACAGCATATGCAGGATATGATCGAACTCATGTGAGTGGAACTACAAGTTATGATTCAACACAAGAACCAACATTAAAATGTGCAAATCCAACAAGAGATTTATTTACGGGACCTAATGCGCAAGGAACAATGGATAGTGAAGGAAATGAGATAAATGGAAATAATAAATTAACATATCCGATAGGATTGATAACTTTGGATGAAGCAATAGCTGCAGGAGGATTAGCAAGCAAGATTAATTATGGCTGTTGGATTTCTACAGGACAATATTATTGGACGATGACACCTTCTCTTGCACCTGATGCTACTGTAGCTACTGTAGATGCAAGAAGTTTAGGAATTTATAGTGTGTTTTTTACATGGGGTGTTCGACCTGTCATAAATTTGAAGTCTGATGTAACAATAACAGGAACTGGCACAATTGATTTTCCATACGAAATATCTTGATGTCATATAAATTATAAAACTTGCCTAAGTTGCTCTAACTTTTTATTCTTGGGCAAGATTAAATTCCATGCGGGGTTTCTCCTCGCTTTTTTTTGATTAATTATTTTTCTTTTTATGTTATTATGTTATAATGTTAGATAGATAATCGAGGGTGCTTATGAAATATTATAATATGGATATAGATGAAGTAATTGAATATTTAAATAGTAGTAAAGATGGTTTAAGTGATAGTGAAGTTAATAAGAGATTAAAAAGTGATGGACTTAATAAAATTAATGAAGAAAAAAAAGAAAGTTATTTAATTAAATTTTTAAAAGAGTTTAATGATTTAATGATTATTATTTTGTTTATAGCAGCGATTGTTTCTTTTGTTATTTCTATTATTAGAAAAGAATCTTTTATTGATAGTATAATTATTATTGCTATTGTTATTTTAAATGCTGTATTAGGCTTTTTACAAGAGTTGAAAGCTGATAAAGCTATAGATTCACTTAAAAAAATGCAAGTTACAAAAGTTAAAGTTAAAAGAAATGGAAATATTTATGTAATAAATAGTGAATATATTGTTAAAGGTGATATATTGGTCCTTGAAGCTGGAGATACAGTTCCTGCTGATGCAAGAATAATTAGTGCTTCGGCTTTAAAAATTGATGAGGCATCTTTAACTGGAGAATCTGTTGCTGTTCAAAAAAATGCTTTAATTATTGATAGTGATGTACCCCTAAGTGAAAGATATAATATGATTTATGCAGGAACTAATATTGTTTATGGAAAATGTCAAGCTGTGGTGTGTGATGTAGGAATGAAAACAGAGTTTGGTCTAATTGCTAAAAGTTTACAAAATGAAGAGAAAGAAATTACTCCTTTACAAAAGAAAATAAATGATATAAGTAAATTCTTATCAATTATTATAGTTATTATTATATTGGTAATGCTTGTTATGGGAATCTTACAGAGGAGGAAAATATTAGATGTTCTCATGTTAGCAATTTCACTTGCAGTAGCTGCGATACCGGAAGGTTTAGTGGCCGTTATTACAATTACTCTTTCTTTAGGAATAGGTGCAATGGCAAAAAAGAAAGCAATAGTTAGAAAAATGGCTAGTGTTGAAACTCTTGGATGTACAGAAATTATATGTTCTGATAAAACGGGTACTATTACCCAAAATAAAATGAAAGTACAAGAATTATACTATAATAATAAAATAGTAAATGTTGATGATGTTGATAACGATAATATACTTATTAAAATTATGAGTTTAGATAATGATGCTATTAAAAATAAAAGTGAATATATTGGAGATCCAACAGAAATTGCCTTGTATGAAGTTTGTGAAGAATGTTTAGATATAATAAAATTTAGAAATAATAATAAAAGAATTGATGAACTTCCTTTTGATTCAGATAGAAAAATGATGTCAACAATAAATGAAAATAATAATCAAATTAGAATATACACTAAAGGTAGTTTTGATTCATTAATTAAGCATTGTAGTTATGTTTTAGAAAATGATAAAGTTATTAAATTAAATCAAAATAAAATAAAAGAATTAAAAAATATTGAAACTAATGAATCATTAAAAGCTTATAGAATACTTGCTTATGCATATAAAGATATTAATAATAATTATAAGTTAGATAATAATTTAGAAAATGATTTAATTTTTGTAGGAATGACTATGATGATTGATCCTCCGAGAGATGATGTTAAATTAGCTATTAAAGAATGTAAAGAAGCTCATATTAAACCAATTATGATTACAGGAGATAGTTTAGCTACGGCTAAAGCTATTGCTAAAGATATTGGGATATTAAAAAAAGATGAAGAAGCTATTATGGGTTCAGATCTTGATTTAATGAGTGAAGAAGAATTAAGAAAAAATATTCATAAATATACTGTTTATGCGCGAGTTAGTCCTATTAATAAATTAGCTATTGTTAATGCTTGGAAACAAGATAATAAAATAGTTGCAATGACGGGAGATGGAGTAAATGATGCCCCAGCATTAAAAGCGGCTAATATTGGAGTTGGTATGGGAATAACAGGAACAGAAGTATCTAAAAGTGTATCAGATATTGTTCTTGCCGATGATAGCTTTGCAACAATTGTTGGGGCTGTTAAAGAAGGTAGAAGAATATATGATAATATTAGAAATGTACTGGTTTATCTTCTTTCTTGTAATATTGCCGAAGTTTTAGTAGTTTTTATTGGAATGATATTTGGTTTAGAGATATTTCTTCCTATTCAACTTTTATATATTAATTTAATTACAGATTCTATTCCAGCGATTGCTCTTGCTTTTGAAGATAGTGATGATAATATTATGAAAAGAGAAATAAGAAAAAAAGATAGTTCATTTTTTACTCCTTTTCTTATATCTAAACTTATTTTAGTATCTATTCTTAAAGCTTTAGCTATATTAGTTGTTTATTTTGTAAATTTGAAACTTTATAATATTCAAGTAGCAACTTCAATGGCATTTTTAACATTAGTATTATTAGAAATGGTATATGCTTATTCATGTCGTAATTTGAAAAAAAATGTTTTAAATAAAAATTTATTTAAAAATAAGTTTATGAATATAAGTATACTTAGTTTGATTATAATTCAAGTTATATTATTTATGTCGCCAGTTAAAAAAATATTTAAAATAACAGATTTAAATTTTATTCAGGTAACATATGTTATTATTATAGTTATGGCAGTATTTTTAATAGATGAATTAGCTAAAAAACTGTTTGTTAAACTCTTTAAAGATTAATAAAAAGAAAGAGTTTTTTTCTTTCTTATGGTTTTTTAGTATCTTCTTTTTCTTTAACTTTTTTAAAATAATTAATTATTTTTTCTTGATTTTCTAAAAGTTCATCAAGATGTTCATATAATTGTTCTAATATTAATTCACTTTTTAAATCAGTATGATAATCATTTTTGTTTCTTATAGTATCTTTTTTGGCTTGTCTATTTTGGCTCATCATTATAATTGGAGCTTGTAAAGCAGCGATACATGATAAAACTAAATTTAATAATATAAAAGGATAAGGGTCAATAGGATTTTTAACTAAAATGACAGCATTTAAAACAATCCAAAATATTAAAAAGCTAGTGAATAAAATTATAAAAGTCCAACTACCAGCGATAGCAGATATTTTATCAGCAACTTTATCTCCAAACGTCATTTTAGCATCATTTTCTTTATCAACATCTAAAGTGATAGGACTGTTTACTAATAGATCAATTATTTCTTCTTCATCTTTTTCTCCTAAGTCTTGATTTAAAAGCATTTTAACTATTTCTTTTTTTCTTGTTTCCATATATGTTCTCCTATAATTTATTAAGTTAAGTATAGCACTTTATTATTTATTTAACAATATTTATATTAATAAAAAAGCAATCTAAAACTAGTCTTTAATTAGTTTTGCATGTATATATTTTCACTGGTAATTAAATCATAATTAATTAATTTTGTACTATCTAAATCTTCTTTAAACATGTTGATTCCTGTTATCTGGCTATTTTCATAAGTCTTATAATAATATATTCCTTTATCCATATTACAACATGAACTATAAATGGTTATTTCATATTCATTATCTTTCATATGAACACATCCTCTTTGTTGTTCAACTGAGCCTAAAATATGGAAAAATTGGCTAATGCTTTCTTGTTCAGAATCACCAGATATGGAATTCATTTTGGTAAATGTTGCTTTAACAAAACGTGATGCAGATGATAAATCACCTGGTAACCCTAAAGCTCCCATGCCGCGACTATAAATATCAAAATTTAATTTTTTGGAAAAATTATTTATGGGTTGTTCTATTGATAGACTCATATAATTATTTAAATTAATCATGTGATAATCAAAAGGAGGATTATTAGTTAAAATTCCTACAGGATTATCATAAATTTTTAAGCCTTCTTTAACACTTTCTACTGTAATTGAACTTTCTTTATCAGCGATAATCCAATGAAGAGGAGATGCTTTTAATTCTTCACTAAAATTAATTTGAGCTATATTTATTTTATTTAATAAAGCTTTAGCTTCTTTTATATTAGCACACTGGGAAAGTATCCATGGAATAAACTCAAAGGGAGCAATATTATCTTTATTATCTTGTTCTTCTTTATAATCAGCATTTTGAGGAAAATTTAAGCCAGCCATGCCTAATCCTTTTTCATTTATAGCATCATAATATAATGGATAATCATTGGCAACATAAGACATTCCAATAATAGCATAATGATTATTAATATCATTTACTTTTCTAAATTTAAATGGATAATTACGAGGAGTTATTGTAACCGTTTCTTTATAAGAATATTCTAAATCTAAATTCCTTCCAAAATAATGATCTTTAGTATTATAAGTTATTGCAGTACACATATTATATTCCTTTCAATTAACAAATTATTATTTGTTTTATATAAGTATTATAGCAATATATTATAGAATAGTAAATGGGTTAAAATAATTTGATGAATAATAAAATGTTAGAGTTTACTTGCCCATGTATTTAAGATATTTAAAATATTTTTATTAGGTATTTCATTGTTTTTTAATCTTGCTTGAATTAATTTTCTATTTTTTATTTCAATAGTAATAAAAGATTTTTTTAAATTTTCTTTTTTGCGCATAAAATAAATTTGAGTTTTATTATTACTATAGTCTTCAATATAAAATCTTAAACAATTATTTTGATTTTTACCTTCATTAATTAATTCTTTAACTGAAGGAGCAGGATAAATAATATACTCATTATCTTCATATTTATTTTTTTCTAAAATCTTAGTTAATTTTTTTATTTTTTCATCATATTTTTTATCATAAACTATGTCTTTTTGCTCAATAATTTTTTGATGAGCTTCTTTTAAATTATGAGGATAAATAATTTCTTTATTAGTTAAATCATAACCTAAAAGTTTAGAAAAACGGATATAATCATAGTATTCAATTATATCATAATTGTTAGTTTTTAAATAATTATATAATTCTAGTATCTTTATTTTGGGAAATTTCAATAAATATTCATAAATTTCTACAGTTTCATGCATAAAATTAATTAGTTTTATATTTTTAATTTTACATAATTTTAAAGCTTCAAAATGCCAATAGTCTAGATTATTTTTTATTATGAATTCTAAATATTCACTTTTGGGGTTTAATATTTTTTTAGTTTCTTTATCATATTTTATTAAATGGGGATTATCAAAGGCAAGAGAATATAATTTATATTTAATTAAATATTCAAAGCCAGGATAATAAAGAGGAATATAAACTAAATTGGAGATACATATATGTTTGTTTTTTAAATATTTTTTAGCTTGCCATATACGGGTATAACAATAAATGGTATTTTTTAAATTATCTAAATTATCTGGGTATAAATATTTATTATAAGTGTATTCATCAAGAGAAATATCTATATCATCACAAAAAATATATTTTTCATTGATTATGTTTTCTGTTATATCTTTATATAAATAAACTTTTTTAGTATATAAATTTTGACATCTATCTTTTAATATGTGATAAGCATTTTCTATTTTAAAAGAAATATTCCTTATAGGTTTACTAGATAAAGAATTATCATAAGATACATGAGTATCAATTACATATAATATTACTTCATTATCAGGAGTATCAAAAACAAGATGTGTACAATTTAACTCTTGTCTTTTTAAGTCATTTATATTTACTTTATAAATATTGCTTTGATTTTTAAAATTATATTTTTTATGACATTGTTCACAAACTTTAGATTCATTTAATTTATAAAGACAGGAAGAACAATAGAAAATTTGGGTATCCATATCTTCTAAAATAAAATTATGGCAATAGTTTTCAAGATATTTTTTTATTTTTTTAGGTATATCATTACTAGATTGCCAATATTGTTGGATTATGTTTTCGTCTTTAATATCTAATTTAAGTTGTCGCATATTTTATCACCTTTTTCAAGTATATATTTATAGTAAGATAAAATAATATTTTTAGTTTACTTTTTTTATAGATTTTAGAGCTAAAAAAATATCTCCAACATTAATAATATCTGTTAAATGATTTTTTATGATATCTAATTCTTTTTCATTAGGTTCTTTTAATGTTAGAGTATTTCCTTTAATTAGATAAACTTCATTAAGAGATAATTCTTTTAGAAGATTTTTAAATTCAATATCACGACTACCAATTAATAAAGCAGGCATGATACCACTTTGGTCTTTTAGTTTTAATCCAACAATAATTCCTTCTTTTAATTCTAATCTTTTCATATCAATAATTGTAGCTTTTAAAGTTATATTTTTAACTTCTCCTAAAATATCATTTATGTTAGATATATATTCATCTTCAGTTATTTGTTGGGTTATTTTTTTTAATTTAAATTCTTTACTCATGATTACCTCTTTATATTATATATTTTTTTTATTTTAATTTTTATTTAATAGAATACGATAATTTTCTAAATATTTATCTCTTTTATTTTTGAATGTATAATATACTTGTTTGGCTGGAGAAAAGAGAATATATAAATCATAAACTTTATCTATTCCCCAAAAAATTATTTTCCCCTTTTTCGTTTTTTTATCATAGCTAATTTTTTGTGCATAAAAAATGTTTAGTAATGTTTTAGTAAATTCACTGGTACAATATATTTCATCAATATTTTTATTTTCTTTTAATTTTTCTATTAAATTAATAGGTTTTATACTTAATAAATCTTTATCAGATGCTGAAGGCTCTCCTTTTTCGTTTTCGTTATGGATACATTTTTCAACAACATCTATAATTCCAATTTTATTATCTCGCAATAACTTTTTACATTCTTCTTCGTTTACTAAATTATAATTTTTTTTATCTATATTCGTAGTTTTATTATCTTTATTAATAAAATTTAATATATGCCAAAAATAATTGCTTTTGGAACTATAAAAATAGTTAAACCTATTTCTTTTATTTTTACAAACATTATATGGTGGCATTGTGCCAATAACTAATTTTTTTGCCCCTTCAAGACAATAATCCCAATCAGGATGTTTTGAAAAAATATCTCCATTCATTTGTATCATCTCTTTTTCTTTTAAAGTAAATAACTTTATATATAGATTATATCATGGATATTTTAAGATGTAAATTAAGGAATTTCTAATATTATTGGGGTTATTTTTTAATAATTATTTTCTTTTAAAAAAGAGAATGATTATGATTTCTTGGAAATACGGGAATAAATTTATTCCATATAGAACATTTCTTAATATAACTTTTTCCTTGGCTTTTATAATACTACTTCTCCTAACTTTAACTCTTTAATTATTTGTAATTTCTAAATATTGATCTAATATTTTATTTTCTTCTTCTACAATAAGTTTGATAAAATCAGTATAATCACCCTTTAACATGGCCATATCTAGAGCATCATAGTATTTAGCTCTAACATCTGCTTTTATGATTATTGGTAAGTAACCACTTTTCATGGCTTCAAAATTCATTAATAATCTTGCTGTTCTTCCATTGCCATCTACAAATGGATGAATAAATACAAATTCACCATGTAGTAAAGCTGCTTTAACTAATGGATGATATTGTTTCCAATTTTCGTATCTATCTATTAATTTTTCCATTTCTTCAGGAACTTTAAGATAATCTGGGGGAACTTTAGAAGCTCCAGATATTTTCACATTTTCTAGTCTATATTTTCCAGCATTTTCATTATCTATTTCTTTTAATATTAAGCTATGAATATTTTTAATATTCCATTCAGAAATATTTTCGTCTTTTTTTACAAGCTCTTCTAAAAATAAAATAGCATCTTTATGGTTAATTACTTCTAAATGTTCTTTTAGGGATTTTCCCCCGATTGTAATTCCTTCTAATACTACTTTTGTTTCTCTAAGTGTTAATGTATTACCTTCAATGGCATTACTATTATAAGTCCAGTTTAAAATGTTATTTTCTTCTAATGACTTTAAAGTTGCTTTGGATAATGGCCTTTTACTATTTAATATGGCTAATTTTTCATCAACACCCTTAAAATAATCTGCTGGCAAGTTAATTATAAAATTTTCTTCTTCTTTAAATCTTTTATCAATTGGTTTATCAGTTTCATTTGGGATAATCCAAGTTGTACCAATTTTTTCAGCACCTTCAATTCGACCATCTTGAATTAATTTTCTTATTCTTCTTTCACTAATATTCCATTTTTTACTTGCTTCTTTAATTTGCAATGCTATCACCTCATTAATTATATTATACCGGCTTTGGAATATTATGTCAATATATATTTTGCTATAGTATCTGATATAAATTAAAACACACAAAAATGGAGCCTTTCGGCTCCTTCAGGGGGTTTTGGTTGACTCCACTTTCACATAAAGTCGTGAAAGTGAATTCGGACATGATGTTCATCATGTCATTATAATGATATTATGTTTTTAGAAATTTGTCAATTAAATTTGATTAATTTTTACATTTAATTTAATCTGTCTAAATCTTTTATAATTTTATAATACGATAAATTATTTTTATACTCTTTGGAGTTTAAATATTCTTCACTATCATTTTTAGCTTGCATTAAAATTTTAGCATCTGTTTTTAAGTTAGCAATCTTAAATGTTTTGGCTCCACTTTGTTCAATGCCAAATAAATCCCCTTCTCCTCTTAACTCTAAATCTCGTTCAGAAATATAGAATCCATCGTTACTTTCTTCAAGAACCTTTAACCGCTCTACTTCTTTATCACATATCAAATAGCAATAACTATCTAAAGAGTTTCTTCCTACACGTCCTCTTAATTGATGGAGAGTAGCAAGGCCAAAACGATCAGCATCAAATATAACCATGATAGTAGCGTTTTTAACATCTACACCGACTTCAATTACAGTAGTTGATATTAAAATTTTAGTTTCATTGTTTTTAAATCTTTCCATGATAGCATCTTTTTCTTTTTGCTTTAATTTGCCATGTAATATTTCTGTTGGAATTTTATTTTTATATGCTGTATCAAATTTAGCTTTTAGAGTTTCAACACTTTTTAAATCTAATTCTTCATTATCTCCGATTAAACTAGCAACAACGTAAACTTGATGACTTTCTTTTACTTCATTTAGAATATGTTTTAAGACATCTTTTAATTCCTTATACTTTTTTACTTTGGTAATTATTTCTTTTCTTCCTCCAGGCTTTTGAGTAATAAAAGATACATCTAAATCGCCATATAAAGTTAGGGCATAACTTCTTGGAATAGGAGTAGCACTCATATATAGAGCATCCGCTACCTCACCTTTACTTTTTAGTATTTCTCTTTGTTTAACGCCAAAACGATGTTGTTCATCAGTAATTACTAAGCCTAAACGATAAAATTTTACACTTTCTTCAATTATAGCATGAGTACCTATTAAAATATCAATATTGCCATTTAATAATTCATCTTTTATAGCATCTTTTTCTTTTTTGGTCATACTGCCCACTAGAAGACCAACTTTAATATGAAAATCTTTAAAATAATTTAGAGCACTAATATAATGTTGTCTTGCTAAAACTTCTGTTGGAGCCATTAAAACACTTTGATAACCTGCTTTAAAACTAGCATACATAGAAACAAAGCTAACAATAGTTTTACCACTGCCAACATCTCCTAAAACTAAACGATTCATTTTTTTATTACTTTTCATATCAGTTAAAATTAGTGCTAATGCTTCTTGTTGGCTTCCGGTTAAATTGAAAGGTAACGTGGCAATAAAATTATTGATGTCTTCATCTGTAAAATACTTCTCTTCTTTATAAATGCTTTCATTATTTTTTTTCATATAATTAACTTTAAACATAAATAAAAAGAATTCTTCATATTTAAAAAATAAAGTTGCTTTTTTTACTTCTTGTTCATTTTTAGGATTATGAATCATACGTAAAGCTTGTTTTTTAGTAACAAAATTGTATTTTAAGGCAATAGATGAAGGAATATAATTTGGTAAAGCTACAGCATCTGTTAAAGCATTAATAATAATTTTTCTTATATCATTCGATTTAATATTTTTGTTTTGGTGATATATAGGTATTAATTCTTTTTTAGTTATGGGTGTTAATTTAATATCATCACAGACAAAGGTATTTTTAGTTTGATCATATTTTCCAATTAAAGTTATAGTTTTACCTATTAAAATATAGGGTTTAATAAAAGCACGATTATAAATAACAACATACATTGTTTTGCCATCATGGTTTGCTCGAAATTGAAGGCGATTGAAATTTTTACGAAAAAAGTAAACATTACTGCTTGTTTCTACTTGAGCATTAATGGCAATTCTTTCACCATTATAATCACTTGGTAAACTTATTGGTTCAAATATTTCATAACGAAAAGGAAAATATGTTAATAGATCTTCAACTTTATTAATATTTAAATCTTGGAGATTTTTCAAAGTTTTAGGACCTACTCCTTTAATGTCTGTTAATTCCATAGAAACACTCCTTCTTTGTATTATAACAGATATGATTTAATAATTCTATATAATTTTTAGACAGTTAAAAACTAGAATTTTTTATAATTCTAGTTGTTTTTATGAATGGGGCGAAATAAGGGATTCGAACCCTTGCATAATAGAGCCACAATCTACCGTGTTAACCGCTTCACCAATTCCGCCATGTAATAGTAGAATATCAAATATTTTCATAAAAATCAAGTATTTATTTTTATTTCATTAATTTTGAGTAGCTTTTAGTGTCAATTTTATAGTATAATGTTAATTATATAGGAGAGGATTAAAATGAATCCAATTATGATTAATTTATTTGGTTTAGAAATTAAGTGGTATTCTTTTTTAATTTTGGTGGGGATACTTTTGGGATTATTTTTAGTTAGTAAAGAAGCTAAGAAATTTAATTTAGATAAAAATGATATTTTTAATATGTGTTTTTATGCTATTGTAGTGGGTATTATTGGAGCTAGAATTTATTATGTACTTTTTAATATTCATTATTATAGATATAATTTATTAGAGATATTTCAAATATGGAATGGTGGTTTAGCTATTCATGGTGGTTTAATATTTGGAGCAATAACTATATATTTATATTGTAAAAATAAACATATAAATTTTGTTAGAATATTAGATATTTTAGCTCCGGCAGTTATTTTGGGGCAAGCAATAGGAAGATGGGGAAATTTCTTTAATAGTGAAGCTCATGGATTTGCAACTACATATGTTTATTTAAAGAATTTACATGTTCCAGAGTTTATTATTAAAGGAATGCACATAGGGGGTATTTATTATTTACCAACATTTTATTTTGAATTTTTATGGTGTTTATTAGGCTTTTTGATTATATTAATAGTTAGAAGATTTAAGTATGTTAAAGTAGGTACTATTAGTTCTTTATATTTAATGTGGTATAGCTTTGGAAGGTTTTTTATTGAGGCTTGGAGAACTGATTCTTTAATGCTTGGGGGGTTTAAAGTAGCACAAATTATTTCAGCTTTACTCTTTATTATTGGTTTTATTTATTTAATTTATATATATAGTAAAGGAAAATATACTAACTTATATAATGATATAAATAAAGGAAGAGTTATTTAAGTATATAAAAAGTATTGTTTTTGGCCAATACTTTTTTATTTTTTCTTTTTTTTCTTTTTCTTTTTATTATCATCTGCAAAAAGATCATATACTTCAGTTTCTTCTAAATTAGTTTTCTTTTCTTCAGGTTTATTTTCTATTTTTTCTTCTTGATTATTTTTAGAATCTTCAATCTTTATTTCATTAATTTTTATTTCTTTAGTTTTATTATCTTTTTCTGTTTTCTTTTTAACATTAAGTTCTGTTGTGTCTTGTTTTACAACATGTTTTTCTTGCTCTTGTATTTTTTTAACTTCTGATACAACATCATTTAGTTTTCTAGTTGCTTCAATTTTAGCTTCTTGTTTTTGAACAAATTTATTAATTTTCTTTTGTTTTTTCTTAATATTATGAAGAAGAATGATAATTACAATTACACTTAAAAATAAACCAATAGCAAATGCAATAATAATATAGGTATAGTTAAGAATTGTTTCATTTGTTTCATTAATATAAGTATCATCATATAATGAAGCTGTTTTATTTATAGTATCATATATATAATTATCAATTTTACCAGTTTCTAAACTTTTAGCACTAATAATAACATAATTACTTTTGTCACTATATTTATAAGCATCATATTTTAAATTATTTATAGTTACTGTAGTTTTATTTAGATTTAATTCTTCTTTAAATGGAGCTGGTACTAATAAATATGTTTTTAAATTTAATTCATTATAAACCATATATTTATTATTTTCATATTCTGCATATATTATATTTCCTGTTTCATCTTTTAGTCCTACTAATGTTATATTAGCAGTATTATTGGTAAAAGCAGGAATTTCAAATTCACCAATATTTATTTTAGTTTCAGTGAAAGTGGCAGGAGCTGTTAGTAAAGTGGCATTTTTAACAACAACATATTCTTTGTTATTTAATTTTACATTTATAGGATTCTGATCTTCAACATTAACTGTAACATTATATGTTTTTTGATCACCATTTTGAGCTGTTACAACAATAGAAATAACATTTAAGCCTTCTGTTACTTCTAATTCTCCTCCTCCATTTATAGTAGCGTTGGCATCATTAGCAGCAGCATTAATTTTAACACTTGTTGTTCCAGTAGGAACATTTACAGTATATTCTAAAGTATCTTTATTAAATTCTTTATCTAATTCATACCCTTCAACTGTTAAACTTTTTAAAGTATTATCTTTACTATAAGTAGCTTCTAATTCTTTTTGAGTCATAATTTTAATAGTTTTATTTGATGATGTTAAATTCATTTCACTTAAATCATTAAAAGCATAAGCAAGATAACTACTAACTGATACACGAGTGTTGCCAGTTTTTAAAGCTTTAAAGGCAAAAGTATATGTTTTACTTCTGGTTCCATTGGCAGCATATCCAGCCATTCTGGTTCCTCCAGCTTCGGCAGAAGAACTTACTAATTGGAGAAAAGATTTATCATAATTTAAATCCATTTGCCAACTACCTATTGCTGTATTACTAGATATTGTAACATTTATTTGTAGGCGATTGTTTTGAACTGCAGTAGATGAACCTGTAACACTTATTGAACCACTGGCGGCGTTTACTAAATTGGGCATTAGAAATAAACTTATAAGGGAAACTAATAATATTTTAATTCTTTTCATTTTTACCTCCTATTGAACTATATTGTAAGTGCCTAAAATATTTTTTTGAACTTGTAATAAATCTAAAGCATTTATTTTATTATCATTTGATGGATCTGCGGCTTTACCATAGGCACCATTTAAATTATAAGTACCTAAAATACTTTTTTGAATTTGTAATAAATCTAAAGCATTAACTACTCCATCTCCTGAGGTATCACCTTTTATAACTATTTGAAAAGTTTTTTGCTCATTGATATTTTTAATAGTAACTTTACAACCTGTACCAATTGTTCCTTTAGTTATTTCAGCACCATTAGCATTGGTAATAGTTACATTTCCACTACCTGCACTAGATTCTAAGTTGGCTTTTAAAACATTTATATCACTGCCAGGCAATATACTAGTTAAATAGTCACCAGTAGATTTATATCCAGCATTAGAAATAATATTAGTTAGAGAATCAGAGGATGGGCTTGAAGTTGCTTCTCCTGATGCTCCATTACTGCTATTAACAATACTTGCACTCATATTAGTATAAACAGGAATATAGAAGGCAAAAGCAGTTTCTAACATATTTAGTTTTTTATAAGCGTTATAAGTTAAACCAGCTTCGCTTGATGGTGCGGCAATGTTTTCCATGTATTGATGAGCAAATAATTTATTAGCTTCAGTTGGGATAACATTATATTTTTGAAGATAAGTTGTATATTGGCCTTTAGCAATATATCCTTGAGATAGAAAATCTGCGCCACCTTTAATAGCATTATATGGACTATTCCAACCCATTTTAACAGCATATTCTAATCCACATTTAGTAGTACCACCTGATGCTGTAGCACAACTATCATAAACTCCTATATTATAAAAATTATAATAGCCGGTCCAAGAAGAATTACCTGTATAAGCTCCACTGTAAAGATTATAAAGCGTTGTTGATGTTCCTAATTCTTGAAGCATACGTGATGCTAAAAATACAGGATTTACATTAGCTACTCTTCCAGCTTCACTGATAGTATTTTCAAGATTTAATCCCCGATTAGCATGATAACTATAAAATGATGCGTTTTTTATTATATTAGCTATAGAACTAGGATAAGAACTAGCAATGCTATTATCATATTTTAAATATTCAAATTGAAATATATATTGTTCAGTTAAAAAATTACGGGGATCCATATAGAATGCTAAAGCTTTTTGAGAAGGAGCTTTCCAATTAGAATAGCCATGATTACAACTTTTATCAATATACTCACTATTATTTGTTTGAACTAAATTGATACCACAGGCACTTTCTTTATCTACTGCACTTGCCCAATCAAGATTAGTTTTAATAGCTTTAAATGTCCAACTAGGATGTTTAGCTTTTAAATTACATAAACCTGTCCAATAACTAGCAGGAAATCCTTCCGCTTTTAACTCAGCTTCACAAGCAGTTGTTGGATTTGTTTTTTCATCTTCCCCTTCTTCATATATACGGGCATAATCACTACATACATAAGCACTTTTTCCATTGTAATCTATTTCATACCAACCAGCATCACATGTACCATTGTGATTAGAATCGGCAACAATATTATTATTTTTTAAATTATATGAACTACCAATTTTACCTAATTCATAACGACTATAATTAGTACCTGGACCACTTCTAATATTAACAGCATCTAATAATACTGCATATCTAGAGGCAGCATAAACAGGTATGGTATAATTTATAATAAGTAAGAAAAAAAATATATATTTTAATTTTAGTTTCATACTAGCCTCCATAATATATTCGTAATTATTATATAATATTTTTAGTTATAGCTCAATATATTTGTAATATTTTTGTCGAATATTGACAGTATATGTAAAAAATAATTGAAAGTGGTTATAATATATTATATAATATAGAATATGAGCATAAAGAATAGGGTTGAAATATGAAAGTATTATTTAGTAAAATTAAAAAAGTGAATAAAATATTCTTGTGTATATATGTATTAGCATTTATTTTATATGCTGGATGTTATGTATTGTTTTTAAAAAATTTAATTGGAATAGATGTAGAAACAATTATAAGACTTATAGGAGCATTTGTTTTATTAATTTGGTTTATAGTTTATTTTATATGGGGGCTTGTTAATTTAATTTTAAAAAAACATATTACTTTATCTATAATAACGGCGATAACAATTATTTTAGCAGTTGGTTTAGGTTTTGTTGGTTATTATTTAGGAATGGTTAATTCTAATTTAGATAATTTGGCAGAAAAAGAATATTTAACTTATACTTCTAATTTAGTAGTTTTAAAAGATACTAAAATAACTAAAGATAGTGTTTTAGGAATAATTGATAGTAGTCAAGATAATAATGAAAATGAGCTTGCTAAAGAATTAATTAAACAAGAGAAATTAGATAATAATGAACTTTTAGAATATAGTAGTTATTATGATTTAATAGATGCTTTATTAAGTAAAAAAGTTGATGGTATATTTTTAACTACTAATCATTTAAAGATATTTACAGCAGAAGAATTTGAAGGTTTAAAAGATGCAGAAATATTATATAGTTATAGTAAAAAATTAATTAATGAAGATACTAAATTAGTGGGTAATAAAAGTTTAACTGAACCTTTTACTATACTTCTTATGGGAGTTGATAGTGAGGCTGATGGAATAGATGCAAGTACATCATTTAATGGAGATACTTTAATGTTAATTACTTTTAATCCTAAAACTTTAAATGCAACAATGTTTTCTATTCCTAGAGATACTTATGTACCTATTGCGTGTAATCATAATAGATATGCAAAAATTAATTCTTCAGCAGCTTATGGAACTAGTTGTGTTATAAATACAATAGAACAATTAACAGATATAGATATAGATTATTATGTTAAAATTAATTTTAAGGGTGTTGTTGATTTAGTTGAAGCTTTAGGGGGAGTTACAGTTGATGTAGAAGTGCCTGATTATCAATCTTATTATAATACTTATAATGGTAGAGTTTGTGAACAAGATTCATTAAGACAATTTGGTAATCATTTAATTTGTATGGATACAGGAGTACAGACATTAAATGGGGAACAAGCTCTAGCGTATGCAAGGTGTAGACATGCTTATTTAATGAGTGATATAGCTAGAAATAAACATCAACAACAGATATTGGAAGCTTTAGCTAAAAAGGCTGCGAGTCCTGATAATATTGGAAAATTAAAGGAAATATTGGAAGCTGTTACTAATAATATAGATACAAATATGGCTAAAAAGCAAATATTCTCTTTCTACGATGTATTAAAAGATATGGTAGTTAAAACTTTAAAAGATGGAGATTTCTTAACAATTGAAAAAACATATTTAGAATATTATAATTTACCTGTTAGAATGAGCAATGATGGACTTCTTTTATCAGCGATTGGTTATTATCCAGGATCTTTAGAAGCTATTGTTAATTTAATGAAAGCAAATTTAGAGTTAGAAGAAAAAGAAATGATTAAAACATTTAGTTTTGATGCAAATGAAGAATATACTAAGAAAGTTACAGGTCAAGGAATTACAACAGGAGATAGATTAGTTACAATGCCTAATTTTGTTGGTTTAGCGGTTAATGAAGCAGAAAATTGGGGACTTAATAATAATGTAGATATAAGTGTTGAATTTGTTGACAGTGATAGTGAATTTTATAATCCTAGTGTTATGCCGGGAATGATTGCTAATCAAAGTGTTAGTAATGGCATGCTTATCAACAATGTAACTGAATTAACTGTTTATGTTAATAGTAATAGTAGTACTAATAATAGCGAAACAAATAATCAGGATAACGAGGATAATAATGAAAATGAGGATACACAGAATGATTTAGATAATAGTAGTGATAATATGGATGATGCTCTTGATACTATATTCCCAGGATTAGGCTATAATAATCAAGATGATACTAATGAAGATACTAATCAAGTTATTGTTGATTAGTATTTTTTATTTTTAAAATAAAACGAATAACTTTATTGTTACTCGTTTTTAAGCATTTCATTTATAAGTATTCCTACATTGCTTCCTAGTTCATTTTTTAAGCTTTTTAAATCTTCTTTATAGTTTTTTTCTCTTTTAATAGCATCTTTTATAAAAGGTTCAAAATCTTTAAAGTTTAATTTTTCCTTTTTATATTTACATATTTCATATAATCTTTTTTCTAAATATCTTTTAGTATTGGTTACATATTTATTTTCATACATTTTTGTTTTATCATCTTTTTCAATATTTGGGAAATGAAGATAGAGCCAAAATTCAAAAGTTGGATTACTTACATATAGGTTTATATTATTTTCTTTGCAAAAATCTATTACTTCATCATATTGATAATCCTTAAAATTTTGTTTATCTCTATCAATAACAATATTTATTTTATCAGTTGTACTAGAATATGTTATGTTTTGATTTGCAAAATATAAAGAAAAATTTTCTGCTAAATCTTTATATATTTCACTTTTAAATAGATTTAAAAATAGTTGATCTAGTTTTTCTTTTTCTATTTCATAATTATCCTTTTTATAAATGTTAATTAATTTTTCATAAATATCATCTATTTTTATTTTATAACTATTTTCATAAATGCAATTGGCAATTTTATTTTTCAATTCTAAAACAGTTATTTTATCATTAGTTACGTTTAATATAAATTCTTTTAACATATTTATAATAAAACTTGGATGGCTGCTTCTAGTGTAGGCATAATCTCTTAAAATATTTATTATTGATATATTTTCAAACAAAATTGAATTGCTTAACCCTTCAAAATATAGAGGTTCTGAATTACTTCCTTCAGATGCAATAAAATATTTTGGTTTGTAGTTTTTTATTTCTGTTTTTCTTTCTTTGGCAAATTTATCAGTAATTCTCATAATAAGTATTTATTTTGGCTATAGCCCCAAATCTCCCTTCCAAGTAAGCTTTATCTATTTTGCGATCGAATCTAGCTATATCTTTAAATTCTTCAAGAGAAAATAATTTAGAGTCTCCTTTTTCGCTTTTTTCAGCAAACCATATTTCATCGCGTCTAACTAAATTAAAATCTAAAGTTTGTAATTCATGAGTTGTTACTATTAATTGGTTGGTTGATGTTGAGTTTAAAAATATTTTTAATAATCCTTCTACTAAAATAGGATGTAAACTACTATCTAGCTCATCAATTAAAAATAATTTATTTTTGGTAAGTAGTATATCTATTAATTCTAATATTCTTGTTGTACCATCAGATTCTTCATATGGTCCAAAACTATTATTGTTATTTTTATGTAAAAATTTTAAAGTAAATATATTATAATTATTATTATTCTTTTCAATTGTATATAAATCATTATCTATTCTTAAAGTATATCTTACATTTTTATATTGCATAGATATAACATCTAAATCATGAATTAAATTGTTATATTCATTATCCGAAAGTTTTAATTTAATATTTTTTATATCACTTTCTTCAGTTATATAATCTACTATGTCTATATCTAGGGCATTTAATATTTTAATTATTTTATCTTTGTTTTTGATATAATCTATATCAAAAAGCTTATGAGTAAAAGGTCTTATAATAATAGTATCTTGAGTAAGAAATTTATATACATTAAATATATCACTAAAATAAATATCTTTGTTTTTAGACATTATTAATCTTCTAGTCATTTCACTTAAAAATAAATTTTGATTGTTTTGACGCATTTCTTCTAGGCAATTTTGATAGTTAGAATACTTTTTATTAATTATGTCGGAAGTATAATTTTTTTTCTTTATATCTCTAGTAAATATATTTTTTTCTTTGGCTTTTGTCATATCAATTAACCATTCTGATATTATTTCTTTATTATATATATTTATTTCGAAACCATAAGAATATAATTTATCTTCAATCGCTAATTCATATTCAAAGTAAGAGTTTTCTTCTTTTTTCTCATTTATACCACGATAATATTGGTTATTAATAATATTGCTTATTCCTTTATTTATTATATCTTGGACTATACTCATAGCTAATATTAAGTTAGATTTACCTGAGCCATTAGCCCCAAATACTCCTGAAAATTTTAGTATTTTATGATTATTTTTTATAATAATATGGTTTTCATTATTTCTAACTTTTCCTGATATCATAGAAAAGTATTGTAAATCTTTAAAAGAACGGAAATTTTTAATTTTAAAGCCCATTAACATATTAATTCTCTCCTTTGTATTTATATTATATTATATTTTTTCACATTTGTTAACTAAAATATGCTATTTTATGTTAAAAATTCATAATTTTATGTGATTTTTTCACATATATAAAATGAATAACCACATATTAGTTATTCATTTATTAGAAATTGGAGAACTAAATAGTTCTTCATATGGAATTTATTCCTTGCCTAAACATGAATAAATTAGAGCAATTCAGGCAAGATGTTTATTGTATTAAAGTTATATAAATTGGGATTTAAGATACTTCATATGGGGTATCTTTTGTACCATCTCCTGATAATTTTACATTAGCAGAGAGATTTATGACAGGGCGTACACCTCGCGCATTGTTTACGTCGTTGTTGTTGAGATTGCCATTTAAATGTATATAAAACATATTAGCATAAGTACCGTAAAAGGAATACGGTGACATGGTCCAATAATATTGGCCTGTATATAAATAAAATTCTTTATTATCGGATTGATTATTTGCTCTGTAATAATATCCTCCTGCATATACTGCTTCATCTATGGTGATTAATCCTATTGGGCTATTTTCTCCTTTTCCATTATTAGCTTTTAATTTATGATTGCCATAGTCATCTCCGTTTGGTTTCTTGGCATCTGGAAGTGTGAATGTATCTTCTTTTCGAGCACACTTGAACGTTGGTGTGTGTTTTGCATTGGCATTCCAATTTGTATCTAGCAATCTATCTACTGCCGCATATGCTGTTAGATGATTACCATATCCATCTGTTCCATATCCATATCTACTCATTATTGCTGCTTTCCTATCATTGCAAAAACCGGAATTTGGATCTATATATTGAGCATAACTTGCCTTTAGATTAGTACTATACCAATTATCTAATATTTTTTTAATATCACTATCATAATTATTTTCATGAGCTTGATCATAGTTAATTGTTGGTGTGGTTTCGTTATTAACAGTACCTGTTGGTTGTGTTCCATACATATAACCTATATATTTATTGTCATTATAATATTCATTATATGCATTTGTTTGTAATTGACTACCTGTTCCATTATTATTCAAAAATCCATCTGTAGTTGGAGCATTACTGCCTGTTCCAGTATATATCATTCTTATTGAGCCATTGCCATTTATTCTGATAATTCGCCACCAGATATCTTGTCCTTCACTTGTTTGTCCGAACTTTACCCAATTATCTTTTACTTTTCCTCTAAAATAATATGTTGTTCCAAAGTCATCTTCGTCACTATACAATATAGATTTGCCATTTTCATCTGTATGCTCATCTATATCTATATTTGTAAATCCATCTTCTCCTTCGTCTGTTGTTCTTTTTGATAATAACTGTTCTCCAGCTGTTTTCTCTTTACTAAAATACAAAGTACATTTATCCATCTTTTTTAGATTAGCAAATGTATGGTTTCCATTTATGGTTTTTAACACTGCTGTTGTATCTTGTTCTGTGTCATTTATCATGCATTTACTATCTTTTTCATTTATTTCATAACCAGTTGTTGGTACTTCATCTGTTAATTCATAAACTCCAGCATCATTTTCTTTTCTAATTTCGACTATTTTAAAATCATATGGTTTATAATTTACTGTTCCTTTTACTATTTGAGCACTACTGGTTACTTGATATTTTGCTCTTGAACTTAAAGAAACTATAGTGACTACTATAGCTATAAATACAACTAAAACTAATAATACTTTTTTAGTATTATCCTTTTTCAATGTTACAAATTCCATGACTCTCTCCTCTTCTTTGTCTATTATAACTAACTTGCTCTACTTTTTCATTACAATCGACAAAACATATCAAAACTTATTATATTTTTCTATGTTATATTTCTAATATACAACATTATTGATAATTTTTCAAGTAAATTGTGATTATTTGTATTATTATGCCATGCTCTTTATTTTTGTGTTGTTATCATTATCTTTAATGGAGATAATTTTGTTAGGAAGTTGGTAATATATGGTAATTACAAGTGATAATAAAGATTTAACTGTAATAGAAGTTAGAATTAAATTTTTAAGAAGTTTAAAGGGTATAACTCAAGCAGAATTATCTAAAGATTTGGGAGTATCACAATCATTAATTAATTCATGGGAAAATGGATATCAAAATGTTTCTTTGAGGCAATTAGTTAAGCTTTCTTATTATTATGGAGTGCCTGTTGATTATATTTTTGGATTAACTACTACTTTTGATAGAAATATATATGAATTTAAGAATGAATTAGATTTAAAATATTTAGGAAAAAATATTAGAATTATTAGAAAAATTGAAGGCTTAACACAGGAAGAGTTTGCTAAAGAAATACATACGAAAAGAAGTAATATTGGATATTACGAATTAGGCAAATTAATGATGTCTAGTGCAGATTTAAAAGAAATATGTAATGATTTTGGTTTTAGTGCTGATTGGTGTTTAGGTAATACTTTAGAATGTATTAGAAGAGATAGAAAAATTAAACTTAAAGAAAGTGAATATAAAACTTTTATTAATATTTAAAAAATAAAAAGGTATGTATTATTTTTTGATCATTTGCACTTTATTTATTAGAGTTATGAATTTTTGTTTTAAGAATTATAAACTTAGGATTATTATTTTAAATTAAATTAAAGAAAAAGAATGAAATTAATCATTCTAGTTCTTTTAATTCTTTAAGAGATAATCCTGTAGCTTTTGAGATGTCCTTTAAAGATAAATTTAAATTTAATAGATTTTTAGCTATGTCAATGGTTCTTTCTTCTGCACCTTTTCTGATGCCTTTTTTCTCGGCAATGTAATTTGCCCATTCTCCAAATATCTTCTTTGTCTGTTCATCATTTACATAGTTCCTACACCAATTATCTAATTCCATTAGTAACCCATCTCCTCTTGCTATTTCTCTTCTTTCTTCAGCATTATTAGCCCCAATAAATCTTAACCATCTTTGTTGTAAGTTATTTTTATCATATATCATCTCTCTTGCACTGTCAAGCCTTAAATATTTTATTTGAAATAATTCTGAGAGCATTTCTTTTTTACTTTCTCTATCCATTAATAATATCTCACTTTTTATTTCTTCGTTTACTAACTCTTTTGGTGTTACCTTATCTACTATATTTATTTGAATTACACTTTCTAAGGTATTATAATCTCTTCCTCTATCTAATTGAGTTGAAAATATTCTCATTATATAACTCATTGATTTATTTAATGAATCTCTATCAAATAATGAATATGCTTCTAAATTTATTATATATTTATCAAATTTTATTATGACATCTCCTCTTAGATTTTTATCTTTATTTTTGGCTTTGGTTAATACACTTTCATATTCTACTTCTATATTAACCTTTTTTAAATATTCTTCTTTAAATTCTGTAAAACAAGATAAGAAATATATTAATTTATTCCTATTATCTGGATGTGCAAATGTTTCTTTAAAAAGTAAATCATCACTTAAGCTTATAAATTCTTCTTCTTTAATCATCATGTTGTTCTCACCTCCTTTTGTTACAATTATTTATCATAACATATTGAAAGTGAAAAATTTGTCGTTCTATGTCCCTTATATTTGTTTTTGTTCCCTAATTTAAAAAAAGATGATATTCTCATCTATTTTTAGTGCTTATATTTATAGCGGCCGTTGCACCTTCACTCGCGGCAGTGATAAGTTGGTAAATATCTTTTTTAATAACATCTCCTGATGCATATACGTCTTTAATGTTAGTTTCATTTTTTTCATTAACGATAATGGAATTATTATCTAATTTAATATCTGTTTGTTTTAAAAATTCAGTGTTGGGAGTTGAGCCGATATAGATAAATAAACAAGAAATATTTAATTTTTTATTTTTTAATTCGATACCTTTAAAAGTATTATCTTTTATAATTAGTTTTTTTATTTCATTATTTAGTATTAGTTCAATATTTGGTTCTTCTTTAACATTTTTAATAGTTAATTCTTTGGCTCTAAATTCTTCTCTACGATGAATTAAATAAACTTTTTTACATATTTTAGCTAAATATAAAGCTTCTGATAAAGCTGATTCTCCTCCTCCAACAATGGCTACTTCTTTATTTTTGTATAATGCTCCATCACATAAGGCACAAGTACTAATACCTTTTCCTAAAAATTCTTCTTCATGCTCTAATCCTAAAAGATTGGGTTTTCTGCCACTTGCTATAAGTAAATATTTACTATGATAAATATTATCTTTTGTTTTAACTGTTTTAATATCTTCTAAAATAACATCTGTTACTTTTTCTAATTTATATGGTATTTCTAATTCATTAATAGTATTAAATAAATTCATAGCTAAATCAGGACCACTTATCTTACTAAATCCAGGATAATTAGTTATATTAGGTATTTTATTTAAAGTCCCTCCTGGAGTATCTCCTTCAATAATTAAAACATTTAAATTACTTCTTTTGGCATATATAGCAGCGCTTATACCAGATATACCCATGCCAATAATAATTAAATCATACATGTTATTTCTCCTAACTAGTTACTTTTTTGGGTTTAGAAAATTCTTTAAATATTTTTACTATTCTTACTAATATTTCTTTATTATCAATAGTTAAATCATTAGATGCAATTAAAGTTGCTAAACCATTCGCGTATATCCAAACATTCATAAATAAATTTTTAGCTTCTTCAAAACTTAAACCATGTTTATTTACTAAATTAATAATAGTAGATTGATTCCATTTTTCATTTAAAACATCATCTACTGATTGCCATTTTAAATTATTAGATAAAAACATTGATCTAAAATAATTTTTATGCATTTGAGCAAATTCTATGTACGCGACACATACAGTTATTAAAGCATTTTTGCTATCTACCCTTTTCATAATAAATTCATCATATTTTTTTTTGATTATATCATTAACATCAGTTTTTAATAAGTCTAAGCTTGTATATAAACGATATATTGGTTTTGTTGAAATGCCGGCTTTAGATGCTAAACTACGAGCATTAATACTTTCTATTCCTGTTTCTTCAACCATATTTACTGCAACTTTTAATAATGTTTTTTTATCAATTATACTTTTGCCAGCCATATTATCACTCCCTTTATTGTTATTGGTAACTTATGTTATCATTATACCATACTATATTATTTTGTCAAATATTTTGAAAGCAATTAAAAAGATAGTATATATACCACCATTTTAATTTTTCTTTATTTTTATTATAAATTGATAAATATCATTTAAATCTGACTCTTCTAAAGATATATTAAATCCTTTATCAGAAAGATTATCTTTACAATTTCTGATGTCATTTATAGCGGTTTTTAAGTCTAAACCTAATTTTTCTTCAACTTTTTCTTCATAATTTGGATCTAAAGTATCTATTAAAGATATGGGATCAAAAACTTCATTATTATTTGGCTTTTCTTCTTCTATAGGTTCCGGTTCTTTTGCTAAAGGAACAGAATTATCTTCTTTTATTTCTTCCTTTTTAGGTAGTTCTATTTCTTTAGTAGTTGGAACTACAGGTTCTTCATTAGATTTTGGTTCTTCTTTTGGAGGCTCTGTGATAGGCTCAAGATTAATTACAGGAGCATTTAAATCTGTTTCTTCAGTATTCATATTTACTGTTTCATTTTCTAGAAAATTAAAGAAGTTACCTTTAGAATTATTAGTTGCTTGATCAACAGGAATAACATCGGGATTAAATTTTACTTCGTTTTCAATTTCTTTTAATTTACGGGCTATTTCACTTTGTTCATTTAAACTGGGTAATTCAGTAGCTTCATTGCGAATAGCTTCAATATCTAAGGGTTTAACTAAAGGAATATCTGTTTCATCTTCTGCTGGTTCATTATTTGAATTTAAATTTTTTAAAGCTTCATCTAAATCTTTAACAGTCATTCTTTCATTAATTATTTTATTTAACCATTTTTTTTGTTCTTCATGATCAGATAATACTAATAAAGATCTAGCATGTCTTTCACTTATTTTATTTTCTAATAAAGCATTTTGAACACTTTCATCAAGATTTAGAAGTCTTAGTTTATTTGCTATAGCACTTTGAGATATACCCATTTTTTTAGCTAATTCAGTTTGGGTTAAATAGCCTTTGTCTAAAAGATTTTTATAACTTCTCGCTTCTTCAATGGGGGTTAAATCTCTTCTTTGAACATTTTCCACGATTGCTACTTCGGCACTTTTGTTATCATCTATTTGAGCAATAACCGCGGGTACTGTTGTAAGTCCGGCAAGGGTGGCAGCTTTATATCTTCTTTCACCAGCAATAATTTCATATTTATCTCCAATACGACGTAAAACTAAAGGTTGAATGATACCATGCTGTCTTATAGAATTAGCAAGTTCTTCTAATCCTCGTTCATCAAATGTTAAACGGGGTTGAAATCTATTTGGAATTATATCATCAAGAGATACTTGCATTATTTTTTGTTCTAAATTCATACTAATCACCCTAATTATAAAAATATTATATCAATTATTTAGTTATTTGGCAATTAGTTTTAGTTAAAATGAATTAGCAGAATTTATTTTTTTAAATATTAATAAAAATATAGCAATAGCAAGCATTAAGAAGATACCTATCATTGTATATGTTTTAACAAAAGATGATTCTTTTTCTGCTGATAATTTTGGTTTGGTACTTATTGATAGCTTTATATAATCAGTTAATTTATCCCCGATTTTAGTACTATAAGTATTATTTCCAGTGCTTGGTAGAGAGGTACTTAAAATATTTTTACCTTTAAATTCTAAAGTTGTTGTATCGCCATAGCCACACATAAAATATCCTCCAAGTAAAATATTTAAATAATCTTCTTTTTCTTCAATATTAACTTTTTCAAAACAATTATTTAAAGTTGAGGAATTTTTTATATTATCATAATTTAAGTTAGCTGTTAAATCAAGATAAGTGTAGTTTTCTGTTTCTACTATATCACTTTTTTTATATATATAATTAGAATTATTAATTAAAGGTTTTAAATCATTATATAAATAAGTGTATTCTAAGGGAGGTTCAATGGTTTGGTCTGCAGATGGTAATTTAGCTTTTTCTTTAGCATTACTAGGCATATATATTTCTATTTTTTCATTTATTTCATTATTAAAATCCATACTATATTTAATAGAAGGAGTATTAATATTATCATTTTTATTACCACAGCCACTTAATAAGATTAAAATATTTAATATCATAAATAGTTTAAGCATTTTTTTCATAATTTAGACTCCTTATTTTCCTGAGTAAGCCCAAGCGCTAGACCAACCACATTGACCACGTCCATTTACACATCTATTATGTCTAGTTCCAGTCCTACGAATAGCTTCTTTAACAGTATAACAATCATTATAGCTTTCGCCTCCAACTCCTCCAACAGATGATTGGGCAGGATCATATAAATATACTTCATTTTTAGAGCATGAGGGATTAGGGCCTAGAACAACATAATGGCCTGGTACATTAACTATGACGCCTTTTCCGGCTTGAACACTTGCAAGAACTTTGGCTCCATCAGCATCATTGTAGGCTTTTAAAGAACCATAGTCAAATAAAGTTTCAACATTTAAATTATAATCACTTAACATTTTTGCATTTGTAAAAGCTACATGGGCTAAGCCACTTCCTTCAGTATGAGGAATTGTACCTTGTTTATTACAGATATAGTTTCGCATGTCTGTTGGGGTATAGGCGGGGTTTGTGAAAGTAGCAATTATCATAGCAAGAGAAGTAGGTCCACAGGCATAACCACCCATACTATGTCCAGGATTGCAAAAATTAACGCCTGGAATAATTTGACTATAATATTTTATCTCTGTAGCATAATTCTCTGTTTGAATTGGATCTGGTCTAGGAATAATAGTATTTCCACTGGAATTATTGCGTTTTTCTTCCGCTTCTTTAATTTTTTGCTTCATAAGTTGCTCTTCTTGTTCTTTTTCTGCTTGTTTAGCTAATTCTTCTTGTTCTCGTCTTTCTTTTATATATTCTAAATTTGCATTTGTAACACACGCGGTATATTGTTCATGACCATTTTCTTCAATTAAATCTAAAGAAAAATTAATAATTGAAGGAATAAAAAATAGAATAAGTGTAGCAATTATTTTTTTGGACATATCTTTTAATAAATTGGGAATATTAGCATCTGTTATAATTGCTTTTATACATCTAGCCGTTAGGGATATCATTAAGAAAATAACCGCGACTATTAATATGATAAATGCCATAGTTTTTATTACATATACAGTATATAAAATTACTGAACTATCACACATATCCATTTCAATCACCATTTAAATTATAACATAATAACAGAGCTTAAAAAAGTTTTTTTATCTTTAATTTAATTTAAACTAGCAAATACTTCTTCTAAATAGGGATAATTAGCTAATACTATCTTTTTTAAATATAAAGCTTTGGCTTTTAAATGGGGATAATTTAAGAGGGGTGATGTTTTACAGGGACAAATATTTTCAAAGATTCGAGCACGATCTTCTTCAGGATAAGTATGAGAATATTTATCAACAAAATAAATATTATTTAAATCATTTTCAGTTAGAGTATAATTAAAGGGAGTTACTATATTATAAGAATTATTATAAGTAAAATCGGGAGGGTTATATAAATCCCAATCTGGAAAGATATTTTCTTCGAGTAAAAATTCAATATTATGCATGAGTTCATGACATAATGTTTCAGTTATATTTTTATTTGTAATATCTATTACAATAAAGTATTTATTATCATAAAATAAAGAATAGCCAATGGGATAAGATGTTTGATTTTCATTATTGGGAGTTAATTTGCCTGTTAAATATAAATTTAAATAAGAGTTTTTAGAAGTAAAATTATCAAAAAAATTACGAGTAAATTTATTTAAAATAGGGGTTATTTTTTCTAATGTTAAAAATATTGTTTCATAATTAGATATATTTTCATAACTAAAATCGGGAAATTTAGTATTATCATTTAAATGGATATTTAAGTGATAAGTTTCTTCTATTTCTTTTATATATTTATTTAGTTTTTCATTATTATTTTCTTGATAATTTATCTCTTTTTTAGGAAGATTATTTAAATCAATAATTGATATATTATTTTCATAAAAATAATATAAGTAGTTATCATTTTTAATTAGATTATTAATATTTAAACTAGGAATATCTATTTCATATATTTTATTTTTAATAATATCATAAGCAATAAAATTATTATTATCACATAAATACAGATAATCATTATTAAATGTTCCTTCATAATAAAAATCAGTATTTAAGGGATTATTTATGGTTTTAAATTCATTTTTATTTAAGTTTACAATATAGATATTAGAAGAGTTATAAAAGATAAATCCTTCATCATATTTAAAGTATTTTTCATACTCTATAGATTCATAATTATTATTATTTAAATTATAAATATAAGAATTATTATCTTTAATAAATAATAAATAGGTATTATCTTTAGTTTTATAATAGTCTTTATATTTGCCTTTCTCTTCTAGGATGCGAAATAAAGTTTCAGTTTGGAAAGTTAAATATAAATTATTATTTTTTAGTTTTAAAAATGTATCTTTATAGGGAATAATATTAATATCAGATGTATCACTTGTTCTATATAAAAGATTTAAATTTAAATCATAAACTTGGATATCTTTAGTATTAGAACAATAAAGATAGGTATTATCAAAATAGCATGAACTATTTAGATTAGCAATTTTTTGGGGGTTATTTTCATTTATTTTAGTTTTATATATAGTAGAAATATCATTTATATAAGTAACATAATAAATGGTATCTTTATTAATTGTAAAATTAACTAAATTAGTGTATTCGGTAATTTTATAATTAGAAAGAGGTGTTTTTTTAAGTGTTTTATGATTATTAAATAGAAAGATGCTTATTAAAATTATTATTATAAATATTAGTTTTTTTCTCATTATTCATCAATATAAGTATAAGATATATTTATGTTTTTTATTACTTATAAAAATAGGAGTTTATTATATACTAATTTACGAGGGATAAATATGGGTTTAGAAAAATATAATCAAAAAAGAAATTTTAGGAAAACAAAAGAACCAATTGGAGAAAAAGAAAAGGGAAAGAAAAAATTAAGATATGTAATACAACATCATATGGCTAGAAGAGAACATTATGATTTGAGATTAGAATGGAATGGAGTATTAATTAGTTTTGCAGTTCCTAAAGGGCCATCTTTTAATCCTAAAGATAAGAGACTTGCAATTAAAGTAGAAGATCATCCTATAGCGTATAGAAATTTTGAAGGAACAATTCCTAAAGGAGAGTATGGGGGAGGAACTGTTATGCTTTTTGATCAAGGATATTATGAACCTATAGGGGATTTTCAGAAAGGATTAAAAAAAGGGAATCTTAAATTTGTTATTAGGGGTAAAAGAATAAAAGGAGCTTTTACTTTAGTTAGATTTAAAGAAAATAATTGGTTATTAATTAAAGAAAATGATAAATATATCAATAGTGATGATATTAATAATTATAAGACAAGTATTAAAACTGGAAGAACGATGGAAGAGATATCTTTAAATAAAGAGAAGAAAAAATTTAAAACATCTAGGAAAGACGCTATAATATGTGGTATTAAAATCACTAATCCTGATAAGATTATTTTTAAAAATCCTAAAATAACAAAATTAGATATTGCTTTATATTATCATAAAGTTGCTAAAAAAATGTTACCTTTAATTAAGAATAGAATTATTAGTACAATTAGAATGCCTGATGGTTATGGAGGAGAAAAATTTTTTAAAAAACATTTAGGAGAGAATCCTTATTTAGGGAAAGTAACAATTCCAAATAATTCTTTAAAAAAAGAAGATTATTATTATATTAAAGATGAACAGGGATTAATTTATGAAGTACAAATGAATAGTTTTGAGTTTCATATTTGGGGATCATTAGTATCGGATATTAATCATCCTGATATGATGGTATTTGATTTAGATCCTGAAGAAAGTTTAAGTTTAGATAAAATTCAAGATGGAGTTAAAGATTTAAAAAAAATACTTAATGAACTTAACTTAAAAGCAAGTATTAAAACAAGTGGAGGGAAAGGTTATCATATAATTGTTTTTTTAAAACAGAAAGTTACTTGGAAAAAATTTAGGAATATTGCTAAAATGATTGCCGAAGCTTTAGAAGAGAGATATCCAGATAAATATACAACAAATATTAGAAAAAAAGAAAGAAAAGGAAAAATATTTATTGATTGGATTAGAAATACGAAAAGTGCTACAAGTGTAGCTCCATATTCTTTAAGACTTAAAAATAAACCTACTTTATCTGTGCCTATAGCGTGGAATAAAATAGATGAAATTGGTCCTCAAGATTTTACTATTGATGATTATTTAAAAGATTAAGTTTTTATTGTATTTGAAAAATAGACATGGTAAAATATGGGAAAGAAATTCTTTAGGAGTAGTTATGTACAATTTAGCAAACTTAAATGATTATGAATTTGAAATGTTGTGTAAAGATATTATGGAAGTTAAATTACAAGTTAAACTTCATCGATTTAAAAGAGGGAAAGATCAAGGAATAGATCTTAGAGATAGTGATGAAGATTTAAAATATATGATTCAAGTAAAACATTTTAATGATAGTAGTTATAGTGATTTAAAAAGAAACATAATGAAAGAAGTACCAAATGTAAAAAATAATAATCCTAAAAATTATTATATATGTGTTTCAAAAGAATTAACTCCTAAAAGAAGAAAAGAAATATTTTTAATGTTTAAAGATTATATGAAAGATTTAAGTAATATAATAGATAAAACAGATATAGATGATTTTTTAGCTAAAGAAGAAAATAAAGATATTGTACAAAAAAATTATAAATTGTGGTTGTGTTCTTCAAATGTTTTAACTCTTATTCAAAATAAAAATGTTTTTATTGATTGTGAAGAAATATTAAATGAAATTAATGATTATGCTAAGTTATTTGTAAATACTAAAGCTTATTTTGATTGTTGTAATAGTTTAATAAAAAATAATTTAATAATTATTGTAGGAAATCCTGGAGTAGGAAAGAGTACTATTTCTAAAATGTTACTTCTTTATTTTGCTAGTAAAGATTTTGCAGTTAGATATACATCAGATAATAATATTAAAGATATTAAAAAGATACTCTGTAGTGATCCTGCGAAAAAAGAAATAGTATTGTTAGATGATTTTTTAGGGCAACATTATTTAAATATAAGTGATAAAGAGCCAAATGAACTTAAAGCATTAATAAGTTATATTGAAAAGAATCCTAATAAAAAATTAATACTTAATAGTAGAATTACAATAATTAATGAAGCTAATTATTCATCAATAGCTTTTTCTAATTTAATGGAACAGTGTGAAGATAAAAATTATCTTATTGATTTAAATAAAATGTCTTTTTGGGAAAAAGCTAAAATATTATATAATCATATATATTTTAATAATTTACCAGAAGAATATATGTTAGAATTTAGAATGAATAAAAATTATGCTTTAATTATTAAACATAAAAATTATAATCCACGGATAATTGAATATGTTACAAAACCCAAAAATTATTTAAGTGTTAAGCCTCAAGATTATATTAATTATATATTAGAAAAATTAGATAATCCTGATAAAGTTTGGGAGGATGAGTTTAGAAATAGACTTGAAGAAGAAGATAGAATTTTACTTAATACTTTATATTCTCTTACTAATACTAAAATAGAATTAGATGTTTTAAAAAATGCTTTTAATAAAAGAATATTAAATAATATAAATAAAACTACTTTAAATACTTTTTTAGAAGTTATTAATAGACTTACTAATTCATTAATAAAAATAGAAATATTTAATAATAAAAGATTTATTTTAGTTGTTAATAATTCGCTTAATGATTTTTTAAAGAAAAAGATAGAGAATAATATAAATGAACAAATAAATATTATAAAAAATGCTTATTATATAGAACAGATAGAAAAATTTAAAAATAATAAAGAAATTATTTATGAAATGATATATAATAATACCTTAAGTAAATTAAAAGTAATAAATTATACAAATAGTTTTTATTATTTAAATTTAATTATAGATTATGATTTAAGAGATATTAAAATTAAAGATTATGTAGAAGAGGTTTTTAAAGATTTTATTATTAATTTTAAATTTGGATATGAAGATTTATTAATTGATTTAATTAAAAATGGAATGGTTAAATTTTATAATTTAGAAGATATAATTTTTAATAATTTAGATAGATTTTTAAAATGTTTATCTTATGATAATATTTTATACTTGAATGATGCATTAATTAAAGAAAAACATAAGTTAAATAAAGAAGAATTAGATACTTTTAAAAATAATCTTATCGAGGCATTTGAAAGATGTTTAATAGAACAAATAGATATGAATTTATATGATATTATTAGTAGAAAAGTTAGGATTTTAAATATTAATATAGATAAAAATAAACCATATCAATTTTATATAGATAAATATTATCCTTTAATTAAAGAAAAGATTGAACAAGATATTTATGAAATGATCCCTAGTATTTTGGGTGATGGTTCTTTTTTAATTAAAGAGGAAGATATTCATTATGATTTTATTTTTAATAGTATAAATACTGAAAATGAATTTGCATTATTTATTGTTGATAAACTGGCAAAATGGACTGCAGAATATATAGATAATAATAGTTTAGAAGAAAATGATGAGTGGGAAAAAATTGATGATTTATTTAGGTAGGAGGAGTTAAATATGGATTTAGAAATAGATAATACACAACTTTATGATGAATTAGTAGCAAAGAAAAAAGGAGGGTATAACTTCAAAAAAGAAGATTTAACAGAAGATATTCTTTATAAACTGGCAATAGAGGAGAATATTCCTGATTCTTTAATTGGAGATATTTTTGGGCTTAAAAAAAAACAAGTTAGACATCTTAGAGTAAAGTATAATATGAGTAATGTATTTTTAAAAAGGGCTGTTAATGACAAGAATGGTTTCGTTAATTTTATGATAAATAATGATTATACGGATTATATTTCAATGGAGGATGTTGAAAATTATTATTATCCGGCTTTAGAAATGTTTGCTAAAAGTAAGAATTGGAATATAGATACTTTTCATAAATATGTAGAAGAGAAAGAAGAAAAAGACGCGATTGAAACTAAAAAAAATAATGATAGTTTTTTAGCTAAATATGAAAATTTAAATACTAAAAAAGAACTTATTAACAAGGGAATAGAAGAAGAATTTGATATTAAAAATGGGTTTCTTAATATGGAAACAAATACTGTTGATCCTATAGAATTAAGTAAAATAATTGTTCTTCCTAATGAAGAAAGAAGATTAAAAAAACTTAATATAAATTTTAAACAAGATGATATAAAAGCTATAAATGGCAAAGATTATCAAATAGAAAGTTTAGATAAAAATGGTAATAAAATATATATTATAGTTAAAGGTTCTTTAAATGCTAAAGAAAAAAATGTTGTTTTTCAATTGTCTACTTCAGAATTAGAATTTTTAAAGAAAAATAAAGATAATTGCTATATATATTATGTTATGGATATTAAAAGATTTTCACATGATGCTAAAATTTTAGTAATTAATTATGAAGATTTAAATAATTATGAGTTAGATATTAATTATGAAGTTAAAGAAAAAGTTTTCTAAGAATTTTTAGAAAGCTTTTTTAATTTATATAAACGGGAATATCTCGATTTACTTCTAATATTTTATAGGCACCATCTTTTAACATGATAAAATGATAGTATTCTTTATTTGTTTTTATATAAATACTTAGGGAATTATCTTTATTATTAATAGCTTTAATAAATTTATAATCATCATTTAAATTATGTTCTTTTAGATAAGTTTTAATAGGATATGTTGTTTGTTCTTTAATAGTATTACTTGCAAAATAATAACAAAATAAATTATAGGTTAAAAGAACTAATAGAATACCTATAATAATTAATAAATGTTTAAACTTCATTTTCATCAACCCTTAACACTATTATTATTTTAGCATATTTTTTAAAAATTATAAATATATATGTATTACTTAGTACTTGACAAAACATAGTAGTAGATTTAAGATATAAGAAAGAGGTGATTAGTTTTGAATACCCAATATAAAAAAGGGGTTTTAGAATTACTTATTTTGGTAATGGTAGAGAAAAAAGATATGTATGGGTATGAACTTGTGGAAGCAGTTAGTAAAGTAGTGGATGTTAATGAAGGAACAATATATCCAATATTAAAAAGACTTACAAATGAAAGTTGTTTTGATACTTATACTAAAGAATCAAGTGAAGGACCAATTAGGAAATATTATCATTTAACGGCATTAGGGAAAGAGAAGAAAAAGCAACAATTAGAGGAATGGAAGAAGTTTTCTTTAAATGTTAATAGATTTATAAAAAGGAGTGAATTAAATGAAAAAGAATGAGTTTTTAAGTAAATTAAGAAAAAGATTAGATGTTTTAGAAGATGCAGAAATTGATGATATTATTAGTGAATATGAAGGATATATTGAAGAAAAAGTTAATGCAGGATTAACTGAGGAAGAAGCAGTTAAAGAGTTGGGAGAATTAGATTTAATTGTTAAAGAAATGCTTGCCGCTTATAAAGTTAAGGAGAAAAAAGAAGAGGTTAATACGGATTTTTTAACAAGAATTACTAATAAAATAAGTGATTTTGTAGATTCGTTTAATAATAAAAGTTCGAAAGATATTATTAAAATTATTATTGAAATTGCTTTAATTATGCTTATTATTGGAATAATTAGATTACCTTTTAGTTTAGTTAAAAATTTGGGTGAAAATTTGTTTTTAGATTTAGGAAGTCCAGTTGGAAGTATTTTTGCCGATATATGGGAGTTTGTTATTGATTTAAGTTATACAATTATTGCGATATTATTTTTTATAAAAATGCTTGATAAAAGATTATTTAAAAAATTTGCGAATAATATAATAGAAAAAGATGAAGAAGAAAAAGATTTAGGTTATAAAAATAGACCTGAAGAAATAGATGAAGATACTGATAATAGGGATGTGGTTAATAGAATATGTGATGTAATATTTAAAGCATTTTTTATATTTATTAGTTTCTTTATAGTATGTTTTTTAATAGGAATTACAATTATTCTTGCTTTAATGATTTATTTACTTATAAATGGAGTTAAATATTATGGAATATTACTTTTAGTACTCTCTTTATTTTTGGGCGGAGCTTTTTTCTTAGAGATAGCAATAAATTTTATTTGTAAAAGAAAAATGAAAGCTTGGATAATTTTAACTAGGTTATTTATTATTATATTATTAATGGGAACAGGACTTACTATTGGAGCAATAGAAATAACTAATACAGAGATTATTTATGATTATCAAAAAACTGATACAAAAACTATTTCAAGAAATATAGAAATGAAAAATACTTTAATGATATATGATTATGATGAAATTAAAATAGATAATACTTTAGGGGATATAGTTAAAATTGAATATAAATATCCTGATTTTAAAGATAATTTAAGAGTAGAAATAGAGATTGATGAATGTGGATATAATGCTATATGTTTGGAGGAAGATATAGAGAATTTTTCTTGGAATAAAGATATATTTAAATTATTTATTAATAGTTTAAAAAATAAAAAAATATATGTTAATAATTTTAAAATATATAAAACTATTTATGTTAATGAAAAAAATTATAAAATATTAACTGATAATAAAAATTATGATAATCAAAATAATTATAATGTTAGTTTTATAAAAACTTATAATGTTTTAAAAGTTACAGAAAGTAATGATGAAGAATATGTATATTTAACTTTAAGAAGATTTCAAGATGAAGATGTAGAAACAGTAAAAGTAAATAAATATGTGGCGCGGGATGTAGAAGCTGATAAGAATTATGAATTTACTTTTGAAGTTAATTTAGATTTATTAAGTGATGACTTTGAACAAGATGATATTGAAGATATTTTTAGAGAAGCTAGATTAGTTAATATTAGTTATACTGATAAATTAGGTTTAGAGCAAATTCAGGAAAATATTTATAAAAGATAGATTTAAATAATAATATTTGATAAAATAGAATTGGTGATAAAAATGAAAGAATATATGTTATGTTTAGAATGTGGAGAGATTGTTCCAATAGATAGAGCTTGTGATTCATGTTGTGGCAATAAAATGGTTAAATTAAAATGTAATGATGTTGAGGCGGCAAAAGAAAAACATGTACCGGTTGTAAATATTAATAATGATGAGGTAACTATTAGAGTAGGAGAAGTTAATCATCCAATGGAAGATAAACATTATATTAAATGGATTTATTTAGTTACGAATAAAGAGATTAAAAAAGTTAGTTTAGAGCCTAATATGGAGCCTTTAGCAAAATTTAATTTAGATAAAAATGAAGAAGTATTAGAAGCTTTAGATTATTGTAATTTACATGGATTATGGATTAATCAACTAGTTATGGTTAAGTAAAGTAATAAGTACTTTGCTTTTTTATTTTTAAATAGACTCTTTTATGATATAATATAGTTAGAAGATAGAAAGGAATATATTATGGAAGGAATTAGTATGTTAGAGCGTTATGGAGAAAATTTAACAGAAAAAGAATATATTACAGATCCAGCGATTGGAAGAGAAAATGAGATTAAACAAATGATTCTTACTTTACTTACTCCTGAGAAAAGTGCTTTATTAGTAGGTAAACCTGGAATAGGTAAAACAGCAATTGTGGAAGGATTAGCTTACCGAATTATTAAGGGATATGTACCAGATGTTTTACTTAATTATCAAATAATTAAAATAAATATAAGTAGTTTAATTGGTAGTACAGAAGTAGGAGGAACTAGTGAAAATAGAATAGATTTATTAGTTAAAGAATTAGCAGGTAAAGATAATGTAATTGTTTTTATAGATGAAACACATCTTTTAGTTAATAAAGAGGGTGGTATGGACTTTGCTAATATGTTAAAAGCCGGATTAGATAGAGGTACTATTAAAATGATTGGAGCAACAACAACAGAAGAGTATGAACATTATATTTTAAGAGATAGAGCTTTTTTAAGAAGATTTCAAAAGATAGAAGTATTAGAAGCTGATAAAGATACTACGGTGATGATTTTAATGGGTTCTATTCCTAAATTAGAAAAACAAATAGGGGTTAAATGTAATTATACAGATTTTATTAAAGAAAAAATAATGCGTTTTATTGTAGAAATGACGGATGAATATAAAAGAGTATATGAGATTGCATCTAGATATCCAGATATATGTTTAACTATCGTTGCTAATGCTTTTACTTATGCTTTATATGATAATAATAAAATAGTTACTTTAAAACATTTTTATAAAGCTATTTGTAATGCTAAAAATATTTATGAAGATGCAAAATTAAAAGAAATTGAAAGATTTAAAGTTGAATTTGCGGATATGATTAGAGAAGAAGGAGTTGATTTAAATGAAACAAATTAAAGTAATGCAAATTGGTTGTGGTAAAATGAGTAAATATATTATGAAATATATTTATGATTTAGGGGGAGATATTGTTGGAGCTGTTGATATTAATTCAGATGTTATTGGAGAAGATATTGGAGTTATAATAGGTTCAGAAAATAGGGGAGTTACAATTAATGATATTTCTAATTTAGATGAATTATTAAAAGAAAAGAAACCAGATATTGCCGTGATTGCGACAATGAGTTATTTAAATGATGTTAGTAATGAAATAAGATGTTGTGTTACTAATGGAGTTAATGTTATTACAACTTCTGAAGAATGTTTTTATGCTAAAAATTCTAATCCTACTTTATATCATGAACTTGATATTTTAGCTAAAGCAAATAATGTTACTATTACAGGATGTGGATATCAAGATGTTTTTTGGGGTAATATGATTACATCTATTGCGGGTTCTAGTCACGGTATAACTAAAATTAAAGGAAGTAGTTCTTATAATGTTGAAGATTATGGAATAGCACTTGCAAAGGTTCATGGAGCGGGTTTAACATTAGATGAATTTGATGAACAGATTGCAATTGTTGATAAAATAAGTGAAGAAGAAAGAAATAAAATAATTAATAATAGAGAGTATATGCCTTCTTATATGTGGAATACAGTTGGTTGGTTAGCTCAAAAGCTGAATTTAACACCTAAAAAGATGAAAAGTGAAACTATTCCAACAACTAGTGAAATTGATTTACATAGTGATACTTTAAAAATGGATATTAAAGCAGGGGATGCAACAGGAATGAGAGCAGTTGCAATATTAGAGACTGAAGAAGGTATTACTATTGAAGCAGAATCTGTTGGTAAAGTTTATGGACCTGATGATTTTGATACTAATGAATGGACTATTTATGGGGATGCAGAAACAACTGTTACGATTAATAAACCGGATACAGTAAAACTTACTTGTGCAGATATTGTAAATAGAATACCAGATGTAATTAAAGCTGAACCAGGATTTAGACCAACATGTGAAATGAATGATGTTAGTTATAAAATAAAGTATTAGAGTAATGTCATATAGTTTACTCTTTTATTTTGTGATAAAATTGAATTATGGAGTTGAGGTAAAAATGAAAAAATGGTTATTATTTTTTATTCTTTTATTAATACCAATTGTTAAGGTACAGGCAAGAAGTGGTTGTTGTTCTCATCATGGAGGAGTAGCTGGTTGTTCCTCAAGTGGTATGCAATTATGTAATGATGGAACTACTAGCAAATCTTGTACTTGTACACCAGCATATGTATATGGGTGTACGGATAAAAGCGCAAAGAATTATAATAGTAGCGCAACACGTGATGATGGCAGTTGTACTTACTATATAAAAGGATGCATGGATAAAGAAGCTAAAAATTATAATCCTAAAGCAGATATGAGTGATGATAGTTGTATTTATTATGTTTTAGGATGTACAGATACAAATGCTATAAACTATAATTCTTTAGCAGAAAAAGATGATGGTAGTTGTGAATATAAAAAAGATGTTACTTATGTTAATGAAGAAAATAAAGATAATGATGATGGGGATGAAGATACTATATTAGGGTTATTAATAATGGGTGGAGCAGCATCAGGTTATGGAGTATATAAAGTTCATAAGAAGAGAAGTTTTTAATATTTTATAAATGTAATTTATGAGTTTCCATTCTTTTTAAATATTGTTGTAATTTTGGATCGCAGGCATAAACATAACAGCCTTTAATTCCTCTTGTTAGTAATACTCTATAAGTATTTCTAATAAGAGTGTCGGCAATATTTTCATAATATTCTTTATTTTGTTTATCTTCTTTTATTTTTGTTTGGAGACCATATAATGATTTTTCAGTATTAGCTCGGGCTTTATAATCCGTAATTATTTTGCCATTTTGATATTTTAAATCAGGGCCAATTATTACACCAATATAATCAAATTCTAAACCTTGAACATTATAAATACATCCTATTTCATTAATAGCATTTTCTCTTGTAGCAAATGGTTCACCATGTTTTAGATTCCAACTCATAGAAAAATCACCAATTTTTATGTCATGATAGTCTTGATTATCGGCAGTGAATGATTTTCTAGGCCAACAAAAGCCAGCGATGAGGCGAGCATTATTATTAGTATTTTTGGTGGTTATTATATCTTTTAGTTCTTGAGGTGAATCTATGACTTGAAAATCAAAATTAAATTTTGGTTTTTCTTTTTTATTGTATAGTAATGCTTCAATAAAACCTAGATAATTATCACTGCCATTACAACGAAATTGGCTTGTTAATTCATAAGTACTAATACGAGATTTTAAGATTTTAGCATAATATTCAATATTTTTTATTGTTCCTATATCTTTAACAGTTATTGCTTGTTTTTCATCGATAAAAAAGACACTTAATTTACTAGCATTTATAATTTCTTTAATTTGATTTTCTCCTAAATTATTATGTAATCCAGATTTTTCTTGAAGACGATGAGCTTCATCTACTAATAAAAAATCATATTTATTTTGGTTAACATGAAAAAAATAACTAGAACTTTTAAATAATTCATTTATACTTATTTCATTAGAACCATTTGTTATCATGTTTTTATAAACTTTTCTTGGAGCCATATTTTTAGATACATAGGCACCCATTAAACCAATTTTTAATAGTTCTCCTAAAGCATTAATAGCCAGAATTGATTTACCTGTTCCTGGGCCTCCTTTAATAATAATAGTCTGTTTTTTATTTTCAATAAAACTTTGATGAGCTAATTTAGTTATTTCTTCCATGATTACTTTTTGTTCATCTAATAAATTAAAGACTTTTTGGCCTTTAGTCATATTTATTATTTCGTTTAATAATTTTTTAGTAGGTTTTATAGGGCTTCTATCTATTTTGTTAATAATATTTAAGTTATCCCCATATTTTATTAAACTAGTTATTAATTCTTTAAATTCTAAAGCTTCATTACGACCATACATATAAATTTTTTGATAATAGGGTTTATATTTATTATTATATAAAGGATCATTAATATTTAAATCATAGTTATGAAGATAGACAGTTGGAATAACAGATATATTATCTTTAGCAATAGTTAGATTATAACCTTTTAAAAGTTCAGCATATGATAAGACTTGATAAGCAGGATGAAGAACATTTTTTTCTTTGTTATTAATTTGAGTTCTTACTACTCCATCTACTGATTTAATTAATTTAGTATAAGACCATTGTTTAAGTTCGACAATTATAATTATAGGTTTATGATTTAAATCATAACCACTTATAACCATATCAATACTTTTACTAGTAAGAGGTATACCATATTCAATTGTTATACCTGTATTTTCTGGTAAATCTGAGATTATTCCTGCCATATGAGGTAAGCTATTAGCCCAAGCTTTTATTTGACTTAATTTAGTTCTTTTATTAAATATTTCTTTATAAGCATCATAAACTTTATTACTTATAGTTTCTTCTCTTACATAAGTCATAAATTCATTTTTTAGACAAGAAAAGACAATCACTAAAATCAACTCCTAAAAAAAGACTAGTAAAAATTTAAAGTCTTTACTAGCCCTTTATTAGTTTAATTATACTAAAGAGTATTATTAGTTACAAGTATAATTTATTATTTCATAGTCTTTTTTATTTCTTCATATATTTTTTTATGACCTTCATAATTTATATAATGGCTATTCTTAGATAAAAAGTATGATTCTTTAAGAGAATTACTTATATCAATAAAAGTAAAAGATTTAGATATACTAATGTCTCTTATTATAGCATTTATTTTAGCTATTTCTAATAAATCATGTTCTTTTGTAGGATAGATACTTAACACATAAACTTTATTATTATTTAGTTCTTTTATTATACTTAATAATTCTTCAAAATTGGTAGTAAATTCCTTTCTAATTTCAGAAGTAATATTTATTTTTGTTAATTCATCTAAACCTATAGCAATAGTTAAAATATCTGCTTCATGAATAGCTTGTTTGATTTCAATTTTAGTATCATTAATAGTTAAAGCTTTATTTTCTTTTATTTCATATATTAGTTCTTTAATAGTTTTGTTAGGACTAGCAAAATCTGGGATGTATTTTTTTAATATTTGTTTATTTTCATAATCTTCTTTTAAATAATCATTAAAACTTTTACCTTTTATATCATATGGAGTCATACCAAGAGATAGTCCATCGCCAATTGAAACAATAGTAATAGTATTATCACGGGTAATATTATAAATTATAAAGGTTAAAACAGAGGAAACTAAAGTCATAATTAGAAGTTTTTTCTTCATAAAGCACCTCAAAAAAATATAGTACAATATACTATATTTCTTTAAGTTCAATTTTAGCACCAACGTTAGTTAGTTTAGTAACGATGTTTTCATATCCTCTTAAGATATGTTCTACATCGGTAATAATAGTTGTTCCTTCTGCGATAAGCCCGGCAAGAACTAGGGCTGCTCCTCCTCGAAGATCGGTTGCAATAACTTCTTTACCAGTTAGTTTAGTTGGTCCTTCAATAATGGCACTCATACCATTTACTTTGATTTTGGCTCCCATTTTATTTAGAGATGGAACATGGCCCATTCTATTTTCCCAGATAGTTTCTTCAAATAAAGATGTTCCATGACACTGAGTTAGTAAAACACTCATAGGTTGCCCTATATCGGTAGGAAATCCTGGATAGACTAAAGTTTTAATATTAATAGGTTTTAAATCTTTGGTTTCACTAATAATGATACTATCATTATTTATTTTTATGTTAGCTCCCATTTCTTTTAATTTTGTAGTTAGAGCTTCTAAATGGGCTGGGATAATATTTTTAATACAAAGATTATCACCACATAAAGCCCCCAGAATAATATAAGTGCCTGCTTCTATTCTATCAGGTAAAACGGTTATTTCAGCATCATGATGTTTTGTAGGTCCGGTTATAGTTATAGTACTTGAACCAGCACCTTTAATATTTGCTCCCATATTATTTAGAAAATCGATTATATTAATTATTTCTGCTTCACAGGCAGCATTATGAATAATAGTTGTTCCTTCAGCATAAACACTTGCAAGAATTAAATTAATGGTCGCCCCAACACTTTGAAATCTTAAAAATATATCTGTTCCAATAAGTTTATCTGCTTTTAAGATATATTTATCTTTATGAGTTTCAATCGTGGCCCCGAGAGCTTTAAATCCTTCAAGGTGCATATCTATAGGACGAGAACCAATATTACAACCACCAGGAATATTAATTTCAACATATTTTTCACGACCTAATAAAGCTCCCATAAAATAATATGAAGCTCTTAGACGATTTGAAAGTTCAGCACCAATTGGAGCATTTTTTAAATTTGTTGAATCAATTGTTAAGATATTACTTTCTAATGTTACATCACAATTTAATAATTTTAAAATATCAATTAAAGCATCACGATCAGAAATATTAGGAACATTTTTAATAATACATTTTCCTTTAGCTAATATAGCCGCGGGAATTAAAGCAACAGCACTATTTTTAGCGCCTCCTATTTCAATAGTTCCTTTTAATTTATGATTTCCTTCAATTATCATTTGTTTCATTTTAACACACCCTTACTTCTATGTGGTATAAGTAGGCTCTTATACTATTTTTTATGTTTTATATTTTTTTTGGTGCTATAATTTTTTAATAAATTACTAAATATAATATATCTTAAAAAATAGGTCTTTGTCAATCATTTTAGGAATTTACTTTAAATTTGAATAAAATATTTTTTTTAATTCTTAATAATTTTAGGTGATATATTTTGAAAAAAGGAATTATTATATTATTTATATTAAGTTTAATATTAATTTTTAATACTAAAGAAAAAGATATTTTAATACCTAATAATGCGATTAGATTTAGAGTAATTGCTAATAGTAATAGTGTTAAAGATCAAGAAGAAAAGTTAATAATTAAAGATAATATAGAAAAAGATATTTATAAATTAATAATGGGGGTTAAAAATAAAGAAGAAGTTGATAATATATTAAAAAATAATATTCAGGAAATAGAAAATATTATAGATAAATATAATGTTAAATATGATATTAAATATGGTTATAATTATTTTCCTAATAAAAATTATAAAGGGGTTATATACCCGGCTGGTAATTATGAGTCTTTAGTTATAACTTTAGGGGAGGGGTTAGGAGATAATTTCTGGTGTGTTCTTTTTCCTCCTTTATGTTTATTAGATAATGAAAAAGAAGATGTAGGAGAAGTAAAATATAAATTATATGTTAAAGAATTGCTTGATAAGTTCTAAATAATAGGGCTTCCTAATAAATTTTTTTAGGAGGCTTTTTTATGGGACAATTATTTAGTATTATTTTAATTGGAATAGCACTTAGTATGGATACTTTTTCTTTATCATTAAGTGTAGGGATGTTTAATACTCCTAATAAAAAAGCTTTAGAATTATCTTTAATCGTGGGTATTATGCATTTTATAATGCCTTTTATAGGAATGATACTAGGTAGTAAGTTAGTGCAATTATTTGAGTTAAAAACAGAAATATTACTTGGTATTATTCTTATTATAATTGCTATACAAATGCTTATTGATGTTATTAAACATGAAGAAGAAAAATTTAATTTATCATTAATAGGAATGTTTTTATTTGCTTTAGGAGTTAGTATTGATAGTTTTTCGGTTGGTATGGGAATAAAAGCAATTACGAGTAATATATATTTAGCTATGAGTATTTTTAGTTTATGTAGTTTTTTATTTACTTTTATGGGTGTTATTATTGGAAGATGTGCAAATAAAATACTTGGAATATATGCAAATATTATTGGTATTATTATTCTTTTTATTTTAGGTATAATACATTTAATATAAAAAAATTGCTTATTTTTAAAGCAATTAATTTTTTATTTCAATACGATTAAATAGTATTTTAGGTTCATTTAATTTAATATTTTCTTCTAAAGTGCCAAAGTTAGATATACTTTTATAATTTGTTTCTTGAGTATTAAGTTCTGTTAAAATATTGTTTGAAGTTGTAGGTATGAAAGGACTTAATAAAATGGCACATATTCTGATGCTTTCAAGTAGATTATATATAATTGTAGCAAGACGATCTTTTTTAGTTTCATCTTTAGCTAAAGACCAAGGGGTTGTTTCATCTATATATTTATTACATAAACGCAATACTTCCATGATTTCATCAATAGCTTCATTTACTTTTAGTTCATTCATTTTGGTTTCTACAATATCTTTTAATGCTGTAACTTTAGTTATTAACTTATTATCTATTTCTTCATTTATTTTAGGATTAGAAGTTATTCCATCAAAATATTTATGAGCCATACTAATAGTTCGATTAACTAAATTACCTAAAGTATTAGCTAAATCGGCATTAGTTCTGGATATAAGAGCTTCTTCGGAGAAATTGCCATCATTACCAAATGGTACTTCTCTTAAAGCATAATATCTTACAGCATCTACTCCATATTCTTTAATATATTCTCTTGGATCTTTATAATTACCTAAACTTTTAGATATTTTTCCTCCATCTATTTTTAACCAACCATGACCAAATACTTGATGAGGTAGAGGTAAATTTAGAGCCATCAGCATACAAGGCCAAATAATCGTGTGAAATCTAACTATTTCTTTTCCTACTAAATGTAGGTCAGCAGGCCAATATTTTTGGAATAATTCACTATTTTCATCGGGATAACCTAAAGATGTAATATAATTTGATAAAGCATCTATCCAAACATAGACAACATGATTAGGATCAAAATCAACTGGTATTCCCCATTTAAAACTAGTACGAGAAACACATAAATCTTCTAGACCTGGTTTAATAAAATTATTTAACATTTCATTTTTACGAGATAGAGGTAAAATAAAATCAGGATGTTCATCATAAAATTTAATTAATTTATCTTGGTATTTAGATAATTTAAAGAAATATGCTTCTTCACTTACCATTTTTACTTCACGACCACAGTCGGGACATTTACCATCTACAGCTTGACTTTCAGTCCAAAATGATTCACAAGGAACACAGTATAAACCTTCATATGATCCTTTATAAATATCACCTTGTTCATATAATTTTTTGAATATTTTTTGAACTGCTTCTTCATGATTTTTATCTGTAGTACGAATAAAATAATCATAAGATATTCCAAGAGATGCCCATAGATCTTTGGCATTTTCAATTATTTTATCAACATATTCTTTTGGGGTAACACCTGTTTCTTTTGCTTTTTTTTCAATTTTTTCACCATGTTCATCAGTTCCTGTTTGAAAAAAGACATCATAACCAGTTAATCTTTTATAACGGGCAATAGCATCAGCGATAATAGTTGTATAACAGTGTCCTATATGGAAGTTAGCACTAGGATAGTAAATAGGGGTAGTAATATAATATTTTTCTTTCATTTTTTAATCCTCCTTTAAAACAAATAAAAACCATAAACTAAGGGCGAAAATAACCGCGGTACCACCTTAATTCATGATTTTCATGCACTTTAACTCTTAACGCGAGTAAATCGATTAAACTCCAGAGTCATCTTCTATATTATTTAAGATTCGTTTACATCAACCACGAACTTTCTTAACATAAATAATATATACTCGTTCCTTCAACATTTAAGCATTTTTATTATATGCGAATTTTATTTAAATGTCAAGTTTGCTAGCAAGAATACTGGCGATAAATTTACCAATAGATAACTCATTTGTAAAAGGATTTTCAGAGTATATAATTATAAGACCTAAACTATCATTTAAAGATATGATAGGAATAAATAAGAAGTTTCCCTTTAATTCTTCATTATTTATTTTAAAAGTATAATTTTCTTCTTGCTTTATTTCTCTTTCTTCAATTAAAGTCAAATACTCCGGAGGTAATAAAGTATTGGTTATTTTTTCTTTAAGGCCACACGTTACTAAAACTTTTTCTCTATCTGTTATAATTATTTTATAATTAAATTCATTATATAAAATATTACATAATTTAGTAGCTAAATCAGATATAGTAGATAAACGATTATGTTTTTTTAATATAATACTATCATTCTCGGTAAATATTTCAACATTTTCACCATCATGAATACCTAAATTTCTTCTTATTTCTTTTGGAATTACTATTCTTCCTAGTTCGTCAATTCTTCTAACAACGCCAGTAGATTTCAAGTACTACAACTCCATTTCTAATATTAATATTTACGATATAGTATTTTTTATACTGGAAATTTAGAAAAAATAAAAAGCGAGGAGAACCCCGCATGGAATTTAATCTTGCCCAAGAATAAAAAGTTAGAGCAACTTAGGCAAGAAGTTATTATTTATATTTAATTATTGAACTATGTATGGATTAGATGTTGTTCCTGTACCAGCACCACCTGGATCTTGAAAATCTATCTCTGTATCAGCTTTCAGATTTATTACTGGGCGCACACCATACGTGAGGTTCACGAAGTTGTCACCAAGGTCGCCATCCGAATTCACAAGGAACACGCCAGCATCGCCACTGCCGTGCGCACAAAACGGAGACATGGTCCAATAATTTTGTTTTGTATATAGCCAGTATCCATCATTATTTTGACCCGCAAAACCTCCTGCGTATATTACTTCGTCCATAGTTATTAACCCTACTGGATTAGTTAATTTATTATTTCCTTCTATCTTACTAGTTGCTCCTTGAATACCTCCTGCTGCAGCACCTGGTCCTGTAAATAAATCTCTTTTTGGATTAGCACATTTAAGGGTTGGTTCTTGTTCAGTTGTATCCCAACTTGTACCTCCACTTTGCAATACTCTATGTGCCGGTGCATATGCTGTTTGAGTAGTTCCTGCACCACCTCCAGGTCCTTGATAACTTCTATGAGCTACTGGAGATAAACTTCGATCATTACAAAATCCTGTATCTACATCTATTCTTTCTTTATTTCCTGAATTTCCTAAAGTTGTTTGTCCCCACCATGTATCTAATTCTCCTTTTATTGTACTATTTGAAAGAGTAGAACCTAAATCTTCTTGACTACTATTGCTATTTGTATTATACATAAATCCCACATATCTATTATCACTATAGGTTGAATTAAATGCTTTTGTTCCTATTTGAGTTGCATTGGTATATGTCGCTGGAGCAGATGCACCAGTTCCAGCATATATTAATCGGATTGTTCCATTTCCATTGATTCGAATAATCCTCCACCATATATCGTCATTATCTTTTTTACCAAATTTTACCCAATTGTTTTGAATAAATCCTCGAAAAACATATGTCTTTCCATAATCATCTACTGTATCATAAACTCCGTTTTCTGCCATATTATTTTTCTTATTATCTGGTGATCCACTAGTATAACACGATTCATTTTTATTTCCATTACAACTTGGGCCTGTTATTTTTCCAATCGTTCCTAATGTATTTAATTTTAATGCCGCTAATGTCTTATCAACAGGATCACTACTTCCAACATCAAAATATAAATAACATTTAGTGCCTTGTTTTTTTATTCCCGTAAAATTAACACCGCCATCTTTATATTCAATAGTGATACCATTATTATTTTTAATACCATCAACAACACAATAAGAATCATAGTTCCCGTCTCCTAAAGCTCTTAACGTATATCCCTCTGCAGGAATTTGACCATTAGGAGCTTTTTCATAGTGACCTTCTAATCCTCCATCAGAACCATCACTTTCTTGCAAATATATTGCCATCAAATTAAAATCTGCTAAACTATAACTAACTTTCCCTTTAACTATTTGAATATTACTTGTTACATGATATTTAGCTTTACTATTTGTTATATATATTATTCCTATTAACAATACTAATATTGTTATAACTAATATTACTTTCTTTTTTCTTCCTTTACTTAACTTCTCTATCCTCATACCTTTCTCTTCTTTCTAATTGATTACTCAATTATATTAGAAATTTCTAACTTAT
>CANRBQ010000002.1 GCA_947628905.1 uncultured Bacilli bacterium | reverse complement strand
TAGTTGTTATGTCTATTTTTTTTGCATTAAAAAGGAGCGATGAAAATTAATTCATCACTCCTTAATGTTTAAGAACCCTTTTCTCCATCAAGTTATTACTTAATGTTAAGATAAGTGTCAACAAACACAAAAATTTGTAGGCATTTAATCCTTAAATGTTCTACAATTTAATTTTAACATTTATTATATGATTTGTAAATAGATAAATTAGATAAAATTAAAAAGCGAGGAGAACCCCCGCATGGAATTTAATCTTGCCCAAGAATAAAAAGTTAGAGCAACTTAGGCAAGGATTTATATTTAATTATTTATATGACATCAAGATATTTCATATGGAGAATCTATTGTTCCTTTTCCTGTTATTGTTACATCAGCCTTCAGATTTATTACTGGGCGCACACCATTCGCGCCATCCACGCGATCGCTGGTGAGGGTGCCACTCGAATACACAATGAACACGCTGGCATACTGACTAGACCCGCTGTTATAAAAGAAATACGGAGACATGGTCCAATAATATTGACCGGTATATAACCAATAGCCATAATTTCTTTGACCTGCTAATCCTCCTGCCATGATTACTTCATCCATGGTTATTAAGCCTACTGGAGTTTTTAACTTATTATTTCCACTTATTTCATTTCCTTCACTATCTGTTGTTCCTTGAGCTCCAGGTCCTGTAAACAAGTCTCTTTTTCTTGCTTCTTCATTTGTTGTACCTTTATCTACATCATATCCACACTTTAATGTGGGTTTTTGTGATGAACCCCAACTTGTTCCTGTATCATGTGTCCTATGATATCCTGCATATGCTGTTGGCGTTTTGGCATAACCTGCTGTTGATTCTTTTGCACCAAGATAACTTTCATGATTTTCTGGCGATAACTGTCTATCACTACAAAATCCTGTTTCTACATCTATTTTATCTATAAATTGCGTTTGTATTCCTGAATTTCCATCATACCATTTATCTATTTCTTCTTTTATTGTACTATCATAATTATTCTCATGAGCTTTTTCATAACTAGGTGATGGTGTTGCTTCATTACTAACGCTGCCTGACTCAGCTGTTCCAAACATATATCCTACATATTTATTATCATTATAATAATCATTAAATGCACTACTTTTTATTGCAGTATTAGCTCCTGTGTTACCCCATTTTCCTTCACTTGGTTTTGTTGTTCCAGCATATATTAATCTTATTGTGCCATTGCCATTTATTCTTATGATTCTCCAATACATATTTGCAAAATGCACCCAATTATTATCTACTGTTCCTCGGAATACATAACTCTTTCCATAATCATCTTCTGTTTCATATACTCCTTTATCTTGCGATGTGCAAGTTCCACTATTATGATTAGAATTATTTGTATTATTATCACATGCATATGTACTTATCTCTGATGGTAAATCTCCTGCTTTTGATAAATGCAGTTTTGCTAATGTTTTTTCTGATGGTTTACTTATATCTAAAAAAACATAACATTTTGTTCCTTTTTGATTTATTCCTATATATACCTTTCCATTTTTATATTCCATTGGAATATCTTTATGTTCTATATTATCTCCTGGAAGTGTACAATAGCTATTTTGCGTATTAACTTCATAGTTTCCAGTTGGTACTTCATCTGTTGGAGTGTACGTTTCACTATTCTCTGATTCTTGTATTTTTAAAGCTACAACATTTAAATCTGCTAAACTATAATTTACTTTACCTTTAACTATTTGAATATTACTTGTTACATGATATTTAGCTCTACTATTTGTTATATATATTATTCCTATTAACAATACTAATATTGTTATAACTAATACTATTTTCTTTTTTCTTCCTTTACTTAACTTCTCTATCCTCATACCTTTCTCTTCTTTCTAATTGATTACTCAATTATATTAGAAATTTCTAACTTATACTAAAATTATATAATTGATAATCTTAAAAGTCAATATTTTTGTAACCTTTTTTGTGTTACTTTTTATGTTATATTAATAATTGCTTTTTTGTGTTATAAAAATAATTGGAATAGGAGTTATGTATGAAAGAATTTGAATTTAAAAAATCAAAAAATAGTAATGTTATCAAAAGCATTAGATTTGATGAAGAATTGTTTAATAGCATTAATGAAATAGTTAAGAAAGCTAATAAAGGCAAAACTAAAAAAGAATATAGTTTTAATGGTTTTGTTTGTTCTGCTTGTTATTATGCAATAGAGAATATGAAGAAAGAGGAATAGATACTTTTAAATAAATGATAAGTATTAAAATAATTTCTATGTGTCGAATTTTGTCGAACGCTTTTTCTGGACATATTCTTTTTTTATACTTATAATAATAACTTGAACATTTAAGGTGAAGTGCCTACTTTATATGTCCTTTCCATTTACCTTTACTGATTTATCAGGGGGTTATGTTTAAGGAGGTACAGAGTTATGATAAAAGTAATTTTACCATTAAATTTGTTTTTAAAAACAAAAAAGACACTTCTATCTATTAAGTTGATACTTAATATTAAGATAAGTGTCTCGAAACTTAAATAATTTTGTAGGCATTTAATCCTTAAATGTTCTACAATTTAATTGTAATATAATTTTGTTTTTTATTCAATAGTTAAATTCATTTTTTCATCTTTAAATATTCTTTTATCCATTAGTTTTAGTTTAGATGATATTATTGGTTTAAATTCCATTTTATTTAATATATCTTGTTGAAGATCAATTCCTGGGGCTATTTCAATTAATTCTAAGCCACCTTTAGTTAATTTAAATACTGCTCTTTCTGTTACATACATAATTTCTAAATTGTTTTTTAAAGCATTTTTACCACTGAAGGTTATTTGTTCTACTTTATTAACAAATTTTATTTTTTCTCCTTCATTATTTATTATTAATTTTTCATCTATAATACTTTCTTTTAAATTTGAAGCTGTAAATGTTCCCATAAATATAATTCTTTTAGTACTTTGGGTAATATTGATAAAGCCTCCTGGTCCTGTTATTCGAGAGCCAAATTTTGAAACATTAACATTTCCTTCTTGATCAACCTCGGCAAGTCCTAATATTGCCATATCAAGAAAACCTCCATTATATAAATCAAAATTTTCAGCAGTTGGAATTATACTATCAGGATTTCTACTAGCACCAAACGCGATACCCCCAACAGGTACTCCACCCATTGGGCCACATTCTATTGATAATGATATTTCTTGTGATATATTTTCTTCTGCGGCTACATTTGCAACCATATCAGGCATGCCAACACCTAAATTAATAGCATAGCCTTTTTTTATTTCCATGGCGGCTCTTCTAGCACATATTTTTCTTTCATCTAATTCTTTTATAGGTAATTTTTCTAGTTTTATTTTTTTATCACCTGTATACTCGGGATGATAAATTGGTAAATTATAATCACCTAATGATGTATCTGGTTTACCGATTACAACATAATCAACTAGTTTACTATGAATTAGAACATCTTTAGCACGAAGAGAGCCAGCAGGTTTTATTTCTTTTACTTCAACTATAACTATGCCTCCAGAATTATGGGTGGCCGCGGCCATATTAAATTGTTCTCCTAAAACAGCTTCATGTTCAAAGCTAATATTTCCTAGTTCATCGGCATAAGTAGCTTTAATAAGAGCAACATTTATAGGAAAAGATTTATAGAATAAATAATCTTCTTTAGCAATTTTAATTAATTCGACAATTGGTTCTTCATTTTTAGCTAAATCATTAGCACAGCATCCTTCTTGTCTAGGATCTGCAAAAGTATCTAAACCAATATGAGTAATAATTCCTGGTTCATGGCCGGCGATTGCTCGCAATAGATGATTTAGAACTCCTAATGGTAGGGCAAAGGCTGGAAAAATATTTTTACCTACTTTTTCGCCAAATAATTTTCCCATACCTAGATGAGCACATATAGCTTTTCCAACTAAACCATCAGCACTTAACATATTCATGCCAACATAATCTTTAGTTAAATTACCTGGTGATATTCCGGTAACGACTGTTATGTTTTTAGGTTGTTTATTAGTATTATAACTATCCATCAGAGATTTTAAAAGGTTTTCTGGGGATCCTGAACCACCACTTCCAGATATAGCTACAGTAGCATTATTTTTAATAAGACTGGCTACTTCTTTGGCATTAATTATTTTCATATACTTAGCCTCCTAATATAATTATATTATAGCAAGAAAAAAGATAGTTTGCACTATCTTTAAGCTTTTTTCTTCATTATTGTTGCGTCCATAATCATTTTTACTAAAATACTTAGTATAACTGTTATTATAACAGTTGGAATGAATATGAGCCAGAATGAATAAATTGTTTCGGCAGTATTTTTTCCTAAAACTCTTAACATAAATATAGCTACAGGATAATGTAACATATAAACATATAAAGATATACTTCCTAAGTATGCGAATAAACTATGTGTTACATCATTATTTAGGGCTTTAGTTAAATGATCTTTATTTAATAAAGTTAAACCTATAACAATAATACATAATAATGATACTGTCCAACGATCTAAATTAAACCAAGTAGCAGGATATATTGTGTACCATAATAATAAGATTGCAGAGGCAACATTTAAAACAGTTAAAGCCATAACGCCACCTTTGGAGAATTTACGTTTTTTCATGCGTTCAATAAAATAGTATAATATAATACCACCTAGCATACCTAGCATAACAAATAGTAAACCATTGTTAAAACCTAAGAATGCAGTAGCATCGGTAGCAGATCCACCCATACCATTAGTTGAAGCTGTTTGCAAACCAAGTGTAGACCACGCTGTTTGAGCAGCACGAGTACCTGTAAATGCCCACCATCCACTTAAGAAGACAAAAACAAATGGAGCAAATAAACCAGATAACGTATCTTCATTTTTACATAATCCCCAATATAGGAAATAGCCAACAATAATTATTGCAGAAATAAACCATAATGGACCATTTAAATTGAAGAATTCACCACCTGTACTACGTAAACCTACAGCGTGGAATCCTAAAAATTCCCAAGCACTATTAATGGTCATAGTACATATTTGTTGGAAAGTGTAATCAGGATAATAGAATTTAGTACTGATTACTACTCCTAAAATATAGCCAAGAATTAAAACAGGTATTAAGCCTTTAATTCTACTCCAGGTATATTCCCAAGCACGTGAAGATGCACTTCTTTTTTGATATTCAGCATCTTGATTTCTTTTTTTGAAATGGGATACCATAAAGTAACCAGCAGTTAAAGTAAATATTAATAATACTTCACTTGAGCCAAAGAACCAATTACTTGTTTCCATCCAATATCCATTGGTACCATTGCAACTACGAGCAATAATCCAGCCAGTATGGAAACCTATAATAGTAATAGCAATTATAAAACGCCATAGTTCAATTGCAACATTTCTTTTTGCTGGTTTAGCCTCAACTTTTTGTTCTACTTTAACTTCAACTTTAGCTACAGTTTTTTTAGCTGAACTTCTAACAGTTGGTTTTGTTGTTGTTTTTTTAGAACTAGAAGTTGTTTTCTTGGCAGTTGTCTTAGTTGTTGTTCCTTTCTTCTTTTCCTCTTTCATTTTCAACTCCTCCTTTATTATAAATTATAAAACATAACATTTTTATAGTCAATAAAGGAAAATCATTTTGTTTAATTATTATATTAAAAAAAGAAAAAATTAATTTTCTTCATTTAAGTTTTCAATTAGTAATTTTACAAAATATTTTGTTAAGTTATCATTGCGAGCTAGAAGAGGACCAATTAATGATGTAACATAAAAATTATTTTCTCTAAATCCTTCTAACATTGTATTATTATTACCAAAGCCTGTTTCTAAATTAAATAGTAAATGATTAGTTGATTTAATTAAATATTTTGTATTTTGAAAAGCATAAATTACTCCATTACATAATGAAGTAGTAGCACTAACATCGGCAACTTTAAAATCTGGTTCTTCATTAATTTCATAAAGGTTTAAAAAGTCAAAAATACTTAAAGCACTGCCTGTTACTAACATTATTTTTTCTTTTTTGATATAATTTAAAAAATCATTTTTATATTCCTGTAATTTATTTTTTGCTAAATTAAGATATTCTGGTTCTCCACTTCCAATATAAATAAAATCATATTTAAGAAGTTCTAGTTCATCTTCTAAAGTAACGTTTGTTATGGTTACTTTGTAACCTTCTTTTTCAAGAAAATATTTTAGAGCTTTTATATTGCCATTTTCACCATATAAATTTAAAATATCAGGAAATAAATGGGCTATATTAATATTCATTTTTCCTCCTTAAATGTTTCTTCAAATGGTTCCATATAATCAAAATTTAAAATACCATATATTTTATTTACTTCATCTTTATTTATTTGTTCTTTTATTTCATTTAATGAATCTGATATAATTATTTTTTCTTCAGGAATACCTGCTAAAATTAAACGTTTAGCAATATTTTTGGCATCAATACCACAAGCATAAAATTTATTTGTGTTTTTAGTTAATAATTCAAATTCAATATCATATAACCATGAAATATCATAATGCTTATACCGACGAGATATTTCTTTCCAACCTATAATAATATCTTTAGGACTAGAATCATTTATTACTTTAAATATAGCACTATTATAGGTAGTAGCATTTTCAGCTTTACAGGATATGGCATAATATGTTTTAGTATTATTATTAAAGGTAATTTCTTTAGTTATTTCTTGTTCTTTTAAGCTTTGATTAATTATTGTTTCTGAAATATTTAGTTCTTTTAATGTTGAAATAGCAGCGAGAGTGTTATAAGCATGATATAGCATATTACCTCCGATGGGATATTCTTTATTATTAATAGTTATAAGGCCTTCAGTTAAATCAAGATTAGTTCCTAAATATTTTGGTTTTTCATATTTAAAAGAACAAGATGGGCAATGATATTTTCCTAAAGTTTCAAAATTATAATATTGATATTTTAAGGTAGTATTACAATAAGGACAACGATAGATATTTAAATTTTCAAATATTTGATTTTTATAACTATATTTATTTTCCGAAATACTATAATAAATTATTTCATTTGGAAGATCTTTAGAGAATTTTCTTAAATAGGGATCATCCATATTAGTAATAATTTTAGTAGATTTAGGAATACTTGCTAATATATCTTGATAAACTAAATCTATATAGTGTTGACGGGGTGGTTGATCTTTTGTTATATTAGTTATAATAACATATTTAGGTTTTAGATATGCAAAAGCTTTTTTAGTATATCTTTCATCTATTTCTAAAACTATATAATCTGTTTTAATACGACCAGTTAAACTACATTTTTTTAATAAGGTAGTGGTTATCCCGCGATCTAGATTAGAGCCACTTTTATTGAAAGTTACTTTGATGCCAGTTTTTTTAATAGTATTGGCAATAATTTTTGAGGTGCTTCCTTTACCTGATGAACCTGTAATAACAATAACATTTTCAGGATATTTTAACTTACTTAATAGTTTTTTATCTATTTTTAAAGCAATTTTTCCAGGAAGAGTACTTCCACGATTAATTAATGAGCCAAGAAAGATTAGTATTTTACCAGTAATAATAGCAATAATTTTCATTTTAGTCTCCTTATTTTAGGTTATTTAAATTATTATGAAGAGAAATGGCTCCCCAACCTTCTAATTCTTCTTTATATGGCTCATATATATCATTTAATAAATATATTTTTTTATGATAATAGAAAGCAAAAGCAATCTCGGCAAAAGTATTGGCTCCTATATAATTTGGTATATTATTTTTAGGACTATTAACAACTAATATAGCTTCAGTATCTTCATCAATAATCCGAGTAAAATGAGCCCGTGAGGCAATAATTTTAGGTTCATTATATAAACATTCTATAGGAAGGAGAACTCTAATGCCTCTTCTTTCAAGTTCTTCTCCAGCTTTAATTAAATCATCTTTAGTTTTCATACTACCACATAGAGCTATTCTTTTCATTCGCCTTCACCTAGTTTAATTTTAGCATTTTTTAATAATATTGTAAATAAAAAGAAGTTTATATATTCATATTAGGCTTAATAAACTTCTTTTTTAAATAATTAAATATTTTAATTAGTATTTTTGCGATAATATCTATTAGATAAGCTGATATTAGAGATAATATGCCAATACATAATATCATAGGAATTAAATAAATTATTCTTTCTTTTATGTATGTTGTGTTATTTACTAAATAAGGGAATAACCAAATATCAAATATACGAGATAATAAATAACCTCCAAAAGTAAGAACGGATATTTTATTTATAAGTTTAACTATTTTAGTATTTTTTAAATGAAATTCTTTATATTTTAAAACTAAGTTAACAAATAATATGGTTACTATTAATACTTCTAATGAAGGATAACTACTAAAAATTGTCCAAGCAAAATAATTGCTATAGTTACGATAAAAATTATAACTACCAAATAAGATCATAGAAAATATTAATAATATAATATTGGTTTTTAATTTAATATTTAATTTATATTCTTTTAAATAACGACCTATAAAATAGTATAAGATAGGGTAACAATTACCATACCAATAGTTAGGAAATATAGTGGCAAAATTATTAGAAGTAGAAGGATGTAACCACCAATTTAAAGAATCAAAATTATAAATATTAAATATTGTTGGAAAAATAAATAAAACACATAATACTAAAATAAGATTTTGTTTAGATTTTTTAGTGGATAAAGAGTTCCATAAACTATTTAAGAAAGGGATTAAGAGATATAAACCTATATACATATTAACATACCAAGCATAGGGAGCAGCTTCAAATGATAAAATACTAAAGATATAACCTCTTAATGTTAATACTTCACGATGCTCTAAAAAGTGAAGAGCAACTAGACAGGCTATAGCGCATAAAATGTAGGTTAGAATTATTTTGCCAAGTTTTAAGACATAAGCTTTATTAAATTTTGGTTCTTTAGTTAAATATCCTGATAATATTATGAATATAGGTACACAGGTCATAATTAAAGTACGACCAATATGTAATATTAATACGGTTGTATCTTTAGTAATTGTTTCATAAAGACCTATAAAACCAAAAGCATGGACGGCAATAACTAAAAGGAAGGCAATTATACGTAGGATATCACAGTTTAAATCACGTTTAGTCATTGTTTTTTCCTCGATTTATTTGTTCTAGCATAATTAAATGTAGTTCAAAATTTTGACGATCTTTTCTAGCTATACTTTCTAATATTAATCCTCCTACAAATAATTGAATAGCTATTATGCCAAAGAAAGAAGCTGCGATTAAAGAAGGAAATTTTTCTACAAGACCTGTATTAATATATCCTAATAATGGGGGGATAAAAAATAATATTCCTATTAGAAAACTAATAAATGATAATAAACTAAAGAAAGTAAATGGGCGATATTGTTTAAATAGGGTAGCTATTGTTTTTAAGACTTTTATTCCATCACTGACAGTATTAAGTTTAGATACACTTCCAGCAGGACGATCACGATAATCAATTAAAACATTTTCTAGTTTCATTTTTTTATCTAAAGCATGAATAGTCATTTCAGTTTCAATTTCAAAACCACCAGAAATAACAGGGAAGGATTTAACAAAAGTTTTGCTAAAAGCTCGATAGCCAGTCATAATATCACGGACATTACTTTTAAATGTTTTATTAACTAAAAAACGTACTAAGACATTGCCAAAATTGTGAAACATACGTTTATTTTCAGTAAAATAAGTACTAGACAAGCGATCTCCTACAACCATTTCAGCTTTACCTTCAAGAATTAAATCACACATTTCTCTTGCTTGATTAGCAGGATAAGTATCATCTCCATCGGCCATTAGATAACAATCAGCTTCAATTTCTCGAAACATTCTTCTAATTACATTACCTTTACCTTGCATATATTCATGACGAACGATAGCTCCGGCTTTTTTAGCTATATTAGCTGTATCATCACTTGAATTATTATCATAAACATAAATATCGGCTTCTGGTAATTCTTTCTTAAAATCTTTTACAACTTTTTCAATTGTTTTGGCCTCGTTATAACAAGGAATTAATATTGCTATTTTATTCATAAGTTACCTCACTTTATATTTTTAGTATAACATAAGTTTTTTATTTCGTAAATGCATAGACATTTTCTTTACTATTCTTATTTTATTATTTATTAATTTTAAATAAAAATTTAATATTATTCTGATAAAATCTTTTTATTCTAGATGGTTCTTTTAATATTCGATATAACCATTCTAAATTTAATTTAATGAATATTTTAGGAGCTCTTTTTTTACTGTTACTTAGAACATCAAAACTACCTCCAACACCAATATAGATACCTTTTTTTACTTTAGGAAAAATACTCTCTATTAATTTTTCTTGAAGAGGTATTCCTAATGCTACTAAAACAATATCGGGTTCTAAATTTAATATTTTAGTCATTTCTTTAGTTTTATCTTTTATATAACCATGATTATAACCTAAAATATTTATATTGGGATATTCTTTATTTATTTTAGTTATTAATTTTTCTAATACTTCTTCTTTAGCTCCAAATAAATATAGAGAATACTTTTGATGGTTGGCTTCTTTAAGTAGAAAATCGGCTATATCAATGCCTGGGATTCTTTCTTTTAGTATTATTTTGTTTTTTTGAGCAGCTTTTACAACCGCGATACTATCAGGAACATAACTATATTTTTTATTATTTAATATTTTTTTAAGTTCAGAATCTTTTTCACTTTGCATTAATGTTTCAGGATTAACAGTAATAATAAATCTTTTTTGTTTATTTTTTAAATTATTTTGTAAGAGATTAAAGTATTCTTCTTTACTACCAGGATATAATTCTTTTAAATATTCTTTCATTTTACTCATCCACTTTAATTAAATCGATGATGGCTTTAGTTTTAGCTCGCCAATCATTTTCTTTTGCTTCTTTATCTAATAAATCTAAGTATTTTTGGTCTTTACTTAATTTTTCAGCTTCTTGTAATTTTTTTAGAAAATCATTTTTATTTTTACCAATTAAAACACTTTTATACTTTCGACATTCATTTAAGTCAGTAGTAACTATAGGCTTTTTTAAGGCCATATATTCAAATATTTTAACAGGACTAGTACTTTTGGTTATATCATTTATTTTAAAGGGAATTATTAATATATCAGCTTTATTAGCATAATTTTTTAATACTTGATAATCTTTAGAACCAAGAAAGTAAATATTTTTTTCATCATGAATATTTTCATCATAAGATTCATCATACTTTATTCCCAATAAAACAATATTATATTTATTGGTTTTAGCTATTTCTTTTAATAAATCATAATCAAACCATTTAGCTAAAGCTCCATAATACATAACTAATTTTTTATTATCTTTTATGATATTAGTGAAGGTTGGTTCAAATACATAATTAGAGTCTAGATGTTTAAAGAATTCATAATCTACTCCATTAGAAGAAAAAACTAAATTTTTAGAACCACGTTTTTTTATTACATCTTCTTTTAATAAATCGGCAGTTACGACAACATATATATCTTTATTTTGCATAACATATTCATATTTATCAATGATATTTTGGGGTAAGTTTTTAGTGCCGGCTAGTTCTGGTGATAAATGATCAATATATTCATATATCATTTTAAAACCATTATTTAAATAGTTTTTAATATCATTAATAGATAATTTCCAATCAGTAGAATATAATTCAATATATTTAGGTTTGTTTATTTTTGATAGTTCTTGCATTAAGATTTTATTTAATAATATATTATTAAAATTAGTTAAATATATATTTTTGGTATGTTTTTTAATAGTTTTTACTTTATCAGTCATAGTTGTTACTTCATAAAAAACTAAACATTTTTCTTGGGCTAAATTATTGGCAATATGTTGAGGTCTTTGAAAAAGGGGAACATTATAGCCAAAAGAACTACGCCAGATTATAATACGATCATAAATATTATTATCTAATATTTCTTTAATTATTTGATGGTATTTTTTTTGATGGAATAGAACTTTAAAACTTATTTTATCTAAATAGTTAGCTATAATGTACGCTTTTAATTTTTTCATAAAACCGACAAAGCCATATTTTTTATAAACATTAATTAATTTTGATATTTTTTCTTTCATTTACATCTTTCCTTTAATATATTTTTTTCAAAATAATTAAGCTTTAAATTTTTTTATTATAGCATCAACAATCTTTATACTAGAAGTTCCATCACCATAGGGATTAGATGCTTTACTCATTTTTTCATATGTTTCTTTATTTGTTAATAACTCTTTGGTGGCATTATAAATTGTTTCTTCATCAGTTCCTACAAGTTTTAAAGTTCCTGCTTCCACTCCTTCTGGTCGCTCGGTGGTATCTCTTAAAACAAGAACTGGTTTTCCTAAAGAGGGAGCTTCTTCTTGAATACCTCCACTGTCGGTTAAGATTAAATAAGCTTTATTTTGAAAATTATGAAAATCAAATACTTCTAAGGGTTCTATTAATTTAACACGTTTACAATCTTTTAATACTTCATTAGCTACTTCTCTTACTTTAGGATTTAAATGAATAGGATATATTACTTTAACATCTTCAAATTCTGTAACAATTTTTTTAATAGCTTTAAATATATGACGCATTGGTTCACCAAGATTTTCACGACGATGAGCTGTTAATAGTAATAATTTTTCTTGAGGTTCTAGCCATTCTAATTCTTTATGAGTATAGTTTTTATCTATTGTTGTTTTTAGAGCATCAATGGCTGTATTTCCAGTGATATATATTTTATTTTCCGGAATGTTTTCTTTAAGTAAATTTTCTTTACTAACTTTTGTAGGAGCAAAATACATATCAGATAGGCTATCAACCATTTTACGATTCATTTCTTCAGGATATGGGGAATATTTATCATATGTTCTTAATCCAGCTTCTACATGACCAATTGCTACTTGATTATAAAAAGCGGCCAGAGCTCCAGCAAAAGTTGTAGTAGTATCTCCATGAACTAAAACAATATCAGGTTTACATTCTTTAATAACTTTTTCTAATCCTTCTAAAGCTCTAGTTGTTACTTCTCCTAAAGTTTGGCCTTGTTTCATAATATTTAAATCATAATCTGGAGTTATTTTAAATGTTTTTAATACTTGATCTAACATTTCACGATGTTGAGCAGTTACACAAACTATGCTTTCAATTTCTTCTCTTCTTTCTAATTCTTTAACTAAAGGAGCCATTTTAATAGCTTCTGGTCTTGTTCCAAATACTGTTAATACTTTAATCATTTTTCTTACCTTCTTTCTTATTTAAAAATGGAATTAATATTATAAGTGGTAAACATGTAAATAAACCATATATGTATCTTAATTCAGCAAATACAGGAGAACTTATCATAATAGTTAAATATAAACCTATTAAAGGAAGATAACAAATAATATTTTTATTTTGGAATTTATGTAAATATATATAAATCATACACATTAAGAATAGTATATAGCAATATAAACCAGTACTCCAAATTAATATACTAAATGGTAGGGTTTTATCCGCTGTTCTATCTATTATTTTATTTATAAATTCTGGAGTTTTTGGCGCACTTTTAATATTATATTCATAAGCATTGTAAGTTTCTGTTTCAGAATTTACAAAACTTATAGCGTGATACGCAACATCAGGATACCAATAGCCACATGTAGATGCTAAATAACTTTCAATATAAGTTAGAGGATGTTTTATTAATAGTTTAAACCATACTTTAAAAAATTTAATTTTTGTTTTATCAAAAGTTTCTAGATTTATAGAATTTTTAGTATTATCTGCGAGATGTTGTTCATAATTTTCTTTTAAATAGTTAATATTAAATATTTCATTTAAATATTTTTGAGATTCTTTATCTATTTCTTGATCTAAAACTATTACTCTTCCTACTTGTTGTAAGGGAATGGATAATGCTTCAACTGATTTAGTAGGAATAACTCCAATTTTATTATAGATGGGACCAGTAATTATAAAATATATTATTAATAAACTAGCACATAAAGGAATAGTTATTTTGAACTTTTTATAAATTAATATTATAAATGTTATTAAGAATATAAAGATATAAATTCCATTGTTGCGGAAAAATAAGAGAATTAATAAAGAAAGTATTAAGATAGCAATATTCTTTTTAGTAAATCCTTCTTCATTTATTTTTAAGAATGCTAGAAGAATTAAAGCAAAATTAACGCCAAATAATATATCTTTCCAGAGAGTTACACTGTAGAAAGCATGAAGAGGAGATAAGGCATAAAATAAGAGAGTAAGAATTATTATCCATTTTTTTACTTGTTTTTTATATAGATAAGTAACTACTAAAGAAAATACTAATGATATTATAAGCATTTGAATAATAATATAAAAGGCTAGAGCTAAGTTTCCAGGGCCAAATATTAATTTTCCTAATTTATATATAAGACCTAGAAATTGAGTTTCAATAAAAGGATGATTATTAATAAATATGTTTTTTTCTATATTGTTAATTTGAACAAAAGAATCAGGAGACATTAGGGCAGGATAACATCTTAAAAAATAAGGGATATAACAGATAAATATTATTATAAAACTTAGAAAGAAAACTTTTTTAGAATTATTATTATTTATTTTTTCATGTATTTTAATAGTATCTATTTTAGAATATAAAATACTAAATAGAAAATAACTTAAGATATAATCAGCAATAAAATAAAGAATTAGATGAATAATATTATTAAAAGTAAATATTTCAAAATTAGTCTTTAAATAAATTTTTTGATAAACAATAGAACCTAAAGAAAATAATATACTGGTTATAAGAGAAGTTATAATAGTAAATTTTTTAGTTCTTTTAGTTAAATTTAAATTAGATTTTAAGAAAAATATTGTTAGTAAAATAGAAAATAATAAGAAAAAAAGGGAATAGTGAATACTTCCTAATTTACTTTGATAACTTAAGATAAAGGCTACATATATAGCTAATATAATTCTAATTATTGTTTGTTTTCTTTCCATAATTTCCTCTTTATTTTTTATATTTAAATAAATTTTTATTTATTTTTTGCCATTTGTTAGTAAAATATTCTTGTTTTTGTTTAATTAATTTTTGATGTTCTTTACTACCACTTTTGGTTGTTTGATGGGGTAAGTGGATTAAACCTAGATAAGGGCAATAATATATTTCTTTGTCAATATTTCTAATTTTTAAAGAAAAATCAGTATCTTCATAACATGTGGGATCATATTTTATATCAAAACCTTCTACTTTATTAAAATCTTCTTTGGTTACAAGCATACCTCCAGAGCCAAGATATCCTATGTCATTTCGGGCTAAAGAATCTGATGGCATATAACGATATGGAAAGCTATCAACAACATGATATGCTTGATTATTTTTATTAAAGAAACCAGCAGCCCAACCAATTAAACCAACATCTTCAACATTATTTAAAATATTTTCATAGGGTAATAACCAGTATTTATTAGTTATCCATTGATCACTATCTAAGAATAAAAGATATTTCTTGGTTGCTTGTTGGACTCCGAGATTACGACCACTGGAACAACCATTTTTAGTATTTTTTACTAATTTTATTTGGCCTTTATATTTTTTTTCTAATAGTTCATAAGAACCATCAGTACTACCATTATCGACAACAATTATTTCATAATTATATATTTCATTAAATTTTATTAGACTATTTAAAGATTTAAAAATAATATTTTTGTTATTATAATTTAAAATTATAATAGATAGATTATCTTTAAAAATAGAGTTATTTGTTTCAGGATAAATGTTTTCAATAATTTTTGTTACCCGATTACACCAGGTATTTTCTTCAATAAAATTATCGGCACTTTCTTTATTTACTTCATAATTTTCGGCAATTATTTTTTCCCATTCTTCAACAGTATTTCCATAATATACATTAGGATAATCTTTGATATCAGGAAGAGTTGTGGATAATACTTTAGTATACATGGAAATGTATTCAAATATTTTTAAGGGAGAGACATAATCTCCTATTTCGCCTGGTTTAAACGGAATTAGACTATAATCGACATATTTTAAATAGGCTGGTAAATCAACTTGTTTTTTTAAGCCTAAGAAATGAATATTATGTGGGCATAATTTAATTATATTATCAATATTTTTATAATCACCAATTATATTAAAGGAATAACGAGGATGTTTGATAGCTAGATCAATAATTAAATCCCAATCAAACCATTCACCCCAAAGAGAACCATAATATAAAAAGGTTAATTTATCGGTGATTAAATCAGTAGGTTTATCTAATTTTTTTAAACCACAGAATAGTTCATCATCTACAGCATTAGCTAAATATAAAACTTTTTTATCTTTTATTTTATATTCTTTTAAATAATTTTTTAATTGTTCAACAAGGGGTTTAGCAGAGCCTACAAGTAAATCAGCATTTTTTAATAATTTAATTAGCATATCTTTATCAAATACACCATTTCCTAAACTTGTTTCCCAATTATCAATATTTTCATAAACTATTTTACATTTTTTTTCAATAGCTAAATCTAATATATCTGCGAATTTTGAAGATGGGGCTTCAAAAATAAATAAATCATTGGCTGATACAATATTAGCTATTTTTTCTTTGGTATTCTCTTTTATGAAAAGGTGAGATGCCATAGGCATTTCAATATTATATTTAGTACTTTCAGAAGATCTAAAAGCATATAAATAGTTAACATTATAACCCATTTTATTGAATGTTTTAGCTAGACCAGAACATCTTTGGCCACCCCCGATATCATAATAGGGAACACTTGCAACAATAAAAACATTGGGTTTTATTTTAGGAACTAAATGTTTTAGATATTTATTTTCTTTTTCTATTTCAATAAAATCCATACTTTTAATTTTACGACTACGGATTTTAAATAAAACACAATTATAAAGCCATTTGGTGGTTTCAATTGGTCCATATTCTTTTAAATGTTTTGTTATCTTATTAATCATAATACTACTTAACCTCCATATATTTTAGATAATCATCACAGATTTCTTTTCCTCCTATTTTTTGTACTTCACCATGTTCAATCCAAACAACGCGATCACATAGTTTGCGAATAGATTCTAGAGAATGGGATACATATAAAACAGTTGTCCCTCCAGTTATCATACTCATCATTTTAGCTTCACTTTTGGCTTGAAAGGCAATATCTCCAACAGATAATATTTCATCAACAATTAAGATTTCTGGCTCTACGATGGTGGCGATAGAAAAAGCAAGACGAGCAATCATACCTGATGAAAAGTTTTGAACGGGAACATCTAAAAAATCTTTTAATTCTGAAAAGTCTACGATTTCTTGAAATTTGGAATTAATTAATTCTTTAGAATAACCCATTACAGCGCCATTTAAATATATATTTTCACGCGCGGTAAGTTGGGGATCAAAGCCTGCACCAAGTTCAATCATAGGACAAATATTGCCATAAGCTTTGATATTACCTTTAGTGGGTTTCATAACGCCTGCGACAATCTTTAATAAAGTAGATTTACCAGCACCATTAGAGCCTATAAAACCAATTACTTCACCTTTTTTTATTTTAAAATCTACATTTTTAAGGGCCCAAAATTCATTGTTTTTTGGTTTATTTTTTTTATCTTTTTTAAATAAATCTACAAAACCTTGTTTTAAAGAAAAGCCTTTTTCAATACCAAGATTAAAACGCATTGATATATTATTAACTTCAATCATTGTTTCTTTTTCCATTTAAAACCCTCCTATACATAATAAATAAATTTATCTTGATTTTTCTTAAAGATAATAATACCAGCGAGAAGAAAAACTAAAGATGAAACTGCACAACCAGCGAATTGTCCTATAGTAGGGCAAGAGTTATAAAGAATAATAGTACGAGAAAAATTAATAAATTGATATAAAGGATTGAATTTTAAGATAAAAGCAAAAGTAGGATTTAACATTTTAATATCATACATTATAGGAGTTAAATAAGTCCATAGGGTAATTAAAACTCCATATATATAAAACATATCTCGTAAAAAAACTGATATAGCCGCGAGAATAAAACCTATGCCAACAGTAAATAAGAATAAACAGATAAAAGCATATGGTAATAATAAATGATATACATTAATACCTGTTCCGGTTACTAAAATTATAATATATAAGGGAATAAGAGTTAATAAAAAATTTATACCTACAAATAAACATTTAGTTAAGGGGAATATATATTTGGGAATATAAACTTTATTTATTAAAGAGAAATTAGCTACTACACTACTCATGGCAAGATTAGATGCTTCACTAAAATAATTAAATATTACTAATCCTGTCATTAAATAAACAAGATAATTAACCCCAGGAGTTGAAAATTTAAAAACATTAGAAAAAACTATAGCCATGACAGTCATGGTTAAAAGAGGATATAATAAACTCCATAAAACACCTAAAATACTACGTTTGTATTTTACTTTAAAATCACGACTAACTAATTCTTCTATTAAAAAGCCATATTTAGTAAATGTATATTTAATATTATTTAAATAATTCATGGTATTCCTCCTTGTAAATTATAACATATTAACTAGTTATTAGCTATATTTTTCTCTTTCTTATTTTTATGCTCATATAAAATATCAGTTTTTAATATTAAGAAGAGTAACATAATCATCAGAGCAACATATAAGAAAATAGCCATTTTGGTATCACCTAAAACAAAGAAAATTGAAACACTAGCAAATAGTATATCAACAAAATAGATTATTAAAATACTAGCAATGGGAGAATATTTTAATTTTAATAATTGGTGATGGAAGTGTTCTTTATCTGCGATGCCTATATTTTTGTGTTTTAATAATCTTCTAAAAATAGCTAGAACAGTATCAAAAATTGGGATTCCTAAAATACATAAGGGAACAATTAATGATGTAATCGTGGCTATTTTAAAGCCTAATAAAGCAATTATAGAAATCATATATCCTAAAAATAAACTGCCTGTATCACCCATAAATATTTTAGCAGGAGGGAAATTATAAGGTAAAAAGCCTAGAGTTGCTCCCAACATAATTATGGATAAGATTATATCTAGACCCCCGATACGATTAAGAATAAAGGCAATAATAGCTATTGTAAGAAAATAAATTGATGATATACCTGCGGCGAGGCCATCTAAGCCATCAATGATATTTATAGAATTTGTTATAGCTACGATAAAGATTGAAGATAATATATAACTTATATATTTATTTATATATATTTTTAAGCCAAGAAAAGTAATTTCAGAGAAATATATTTGACCATAGAGGACAACAAAAATAGCTACGATTAATTGAACTATAAATTTATAACGAGCAGGTACAGATTTGATATCATCGATTAAACCAAGAAGAATGATAATGAAGCCCCCGATAAAAATAGAAATCATTTGGGTATTTACTTCTCCAAAAAGGGCATAGCCAAGAATAAATGATATGTATATTGCTAGGCCACCAAGACGAGGTTTAGGAGTTTTGTGAATCTTTCTACTATTGGGATAATCTATAGCACCAATATGATTAGCTATTTTTTTGGTAATGGGGGTTAAAATGACGCTTATTAAAAATGTTACTGCAATTATTAAAAATATATTAAAATTATTAACTCTTATATTCATTTAAACCACCTTGTATAGTAATTATAACAAGAGTTTCAATAAAGATAAAGCTTTTTTATTAAAATCTTCTTGTTATATACTATTTAAGTTATTATTTTTATTTTTTTATAATTAAAAATGCCAAAATAATTGACATTTTAATAAATTAACGAAAATAATTTATAAAATTATAAGGAAGAGTAGCTATATTAATAATAGCAATTAAGATAAGATTATTTTTATTTTCATTAAAAGGGATTATGAGTTTTTCTTTTTGGGCTAGTTCATAATTTTTGGCTATTTCAGGTATAGTATTACCATACATACCTATTATTAATAATTCTAATATAAAGGCTAAAATAAATAAAATAAAACCAAAATGAATAACATTACCATTATTAATAAAAGCACCAATAGTAATCATTATGTAAGATGAAATAACAAGAAAAGAGGATATTTTATGACCAATGGGGGCTTTTTTGTATTTAGGATGAGTCTCTAAAGCAACTTTGTAAGCAACTATTTCAGCATATATATTAGTGCCATCAAAAACTTCTTCTGATAATTTAAGAACGTTTCTTTCATAATTGTAATGATCTAGGAAGCGACCTTTTTTCTTGATAATATGGGGTTCATCTGAGCATAATTTAGCAGTGGTTATTCTGGCGACTTCAAATCCTGATAATTTACTTTTGTTAGGTTCATCTTTTAGATTTTTGTATAATAAATTTAAGCCTAAATAGGCAATAGCAATAAAAACAAGCGTTAGAAGAAATACTATTTCAATAATTAATTCCATTTATTTTTCACCACCTTTAGGAAAATACTTTAATCTCTTTGGCTTTTTAATGCTTGTTTTATTGCTAATTTTAATTCTTAATTATTCAACCTCATAAGTTGTTCCTTCTCTAGTGTCTTTTAAGATTATACCTTGTTTTAATAATTCTTCTCTAATATCATCGGCTGTTTTAAAATCTTTGTTTTTCTTAGCAATATTTCTTTTTTCAATCATTTCTTTAATATATTCTTCATCTATTTCTTTTTTGTTTTCAATAGTTAAATCTAGAGATAATACTTGATCAAATTCTTTTATTATAGCTTTTTTAGTAGAGTCGTTCGTATTACTCTTTAAGACTTCATAAATTAAAGTTAAAGCATTGGCGGTATTTAAATCATCACTTAAACAATCTTTAAATTTAGTAATATATTCTTCTTTTATATTTTCTTCTATAGGTTCATTATCTTTTAAATTTAAGACTTTATTTTTTAATTTCTTATAAGCTATTTCAGCACCTTTTAAAGATTCAAAACTAAATGTTAGTTGTTTTCGGTAATGACTTCCTAAGACCATAAAACGATAACTTAAAGGATCGTAGCCTTCTTCTTCTAAATATGATACTGTAAGAGTTTTTCCTTTAGATTTACTCATTTTACCAGAGGCATCATTTAGATGTTCACCATGAACCCAATATTTACACCAAGCTTCACCAGTATAAGACTCGGATTGAGCTATTTCGTTAGTATGATGAGGGAAGATGTTATCTACTCCTCCACAGTGAATATCTAAATGAGGTCCTAAATATTTTAAGGATATTCCAGAACATTCAATATGCCAGCCAGGATAACCAACACCAAAAGGACTATCCCATTTTAAATCTTGAGAATCAAATTTAGATTTAGTAAACCATAAAACAAAATCAGTTTTGTTCTTTTTATTTAAATCTTCTTCTACAGTTTCTCTAACACCATTTAGTAAATCTTCTTTTACATGATTAGATAAACGATAGTAATTTTTTAATTTAGAAGTATCAAAATAAATATTTCCTCCAGCAGCATAGGCATAACCTGTATCTAATAATTTAGTAATTATTTTAATATATTCAGCAATATTTTCAGTGGCAGGACTTACAATATCTGGACGCTTAATATTTAACTTTTCGGTATCTTTAAAGAAAGCATCAGTATAAAATTTAGCAATATCTAATACGGTTTTATTTTCTTTTTTAGCACTTTTAACCATTTTATCTTCACCAGTATCAGCATCACTACTTAAATGACCTACATCGGTAATATTCATAACACGAGTTACATCATAACCTAAAAATCTTAAAGTTTTTTCTAATATATCTTCCATGATATAAGTACGAAGATTACCTATATGGGCATAGCTATATACAGTAGGACCACAGGTATACATTCTAACTTTGTTTTCTTCCCAAGGAATAAATTCTTCTATTTTTCTACTTTCAGTATTAAATAATTTCATGACATCACCTTTTTCTAATTATATTATATTATAAAAATTAAGTTATGAAAAGAAAAATTTTTTTAATAGTTATAAAATTTATATAAATGAATATAATATATTAGAAAAATCAAATATTTGGTTTTTCTATAAAAAACGTGATAATATATTATCATAAGTTATAACTAATTGATTGAGGAAGAGATTGGGGATAATCAATCTATTTGTTATTAGAAACTCTATTATTAGGGTTTCTTTTTTTAGGTTTTAGATGATAAATTCCTTTAAAAAATATTTAAATTTCTATATGCTAATATTTAATTGTATGTTAAAATATTAAAAGAGAGTAGAGGATAATATGAAAGTTAAAACAGAAGAAAGAGCCATAGTTTTTAGTGCTGTTATTAATTTTATGGTAGCATTACTTAAAATTATTGGAGGAAATATATTTGGATTTATGTCATTAATCGCGGATGGTTTTTATACTGTTAGTGATTTTATAACTGATATTTTGGCTTTAATTGGGGCTAGAATTGGAAAGAAAAGGCCTAATAAGAGATATCCTTTTGGTTATGGTAATTTTGAATATATAATGCAAATGATCATGGGATTTCTTATTATGTTAGTTGGTTTAGTAATTATTTTTTTAAGTTTTAATATGTATTATAATAAACCAAATTTATTAGTTATTATTGTTATATTAATTGCAATAGGATTAAAGCTTTATAGCTCAAATATGTTAGCTAGAGTAGGTAAAAAGATTAATAGTAGTATTCTTATTACTTCTAGTAAAGAATCATATTTAGATGTTATATCTTCAAGTGTTCTTATATTAGTTATTTTAGTTAGTCAAATATTTAGAGAAGCTGATATGATTGGGAGTTTAGCAATTGGTTTATTAATTATTTATCAAGCTATTAAGATAATATTTCAAAATGCAATGTTATTAATAGGAGTTAATACTAAAAATGAAAAAATTGAAAATGAAATTATTAATATATTTAATAGATATAAAAATATTAAAGTTAATAAAATAACTTTAATTAAACAAGGTTCTTATTATCATTTAATTTTAGGGATAGTAGTTAGTAAAAAATATGATATTAAAACTTTAATTAATGCTGAATTAAATATTAAAAGAGATATTAGAAAAAGAAAATTAGGTATTAGATTTATTGATTTTGATATTGAAGCAAAATAAGAGTTTATATTTCATTTATAATTGATTCTTTAGGTTCTATAAATTCATTTATGATTAAAGTATTAGTTGTTAAAAGCATACTTGCAATAGATGAGGCATTTTTTAAAGCCATGATTAATACTTTAGAACTGTCGATAACTTCAGTGTTATTCACTTCTTCATAATTATTTTTTTTAACATTGTATATTAAGCTATAATTAGAAGAAAGAATTTTATTAAATATATCTTGGGGGTTTAAAGCTGCGTTTGTTAATATTTGAGCAAATGGCTTTTTTAATGTTTCTTTTAAGACAAGATAAGCAGGATTTTTATTGGATAATTTAGCACTGCACTTTAAATAAGTTAAACCACCTCCAGTTGTAACTCCTTCTTTAGCTATTTTTAAAGAACATAAAGCATCATCATAACGCATCTTTTTTTCTCTTCGTTCGGTAGTAGTAGGAGCTCCCACTTTAATTTCTATAATACCTTTATTTAACATAGCGATTCTTTTAATATCAAAATCAGATTTAGAATTGATATTTTTTTTAATTTGTTTTAAATATATATTTAATTCTTTATTTTTAATAAATTTTAAATTAGTAAATTCTTTATTAATACTAATACTTTCTAAAGTTCCTAAATTATTATAATTAAAATTATTTAAATCTTTATAAATAATAGTATTAGATATTTTAGCTATATCATTTAGAGTTATTTGTTCTTCTATACCATAATAAGGGGTTTTTAATAATATAAGAGGAATATTATCATTTAAATATAAATCTATTATTTTATTAATTAGAAGGGGATTATAATCTTTAGCAATTATTATTAATGGTATTTCTTTTTCTTTAATATAGTTTATTAGAAAACTTATTTCTTCTAAATAATTAATATCATTATCATAAATTAATATTTTAGGATTACTATATTTTATAGTTAGATTATTTTTTAAAAAATAGGGAGAGGCTAAATTAGTTTCTATTTGATAACCATTTAGATAGTTAATAGTTGTTTTTTCTTCTCCTTCAGTAATAAAAATATTATCTTTACCTACTTTGTTATAAGCATTAACAAGAATTTTACCTATTTCTTTAGAACTAGATGAGATAGATGCGATATGGTTTAATTCTTCTTTATTAGGAGTATGACTTTCTTCTTTAATATAATTAATAACTTCATTTATAGCGTTATCTAATTCTTCTTTAAATATAAGAGGATTTTCCCCATTTTTTATTTGTTCAAATCCTTGTAAATAAAGATTTTCTAATAATACTAAAGTAGTAGTAGTGCCATCCCCGATGAGTTCATTAGTTTTAATTGATGACTCTTTAGCTAGCTCTAAAATAGTATTAATGATAGGATCTTCACTAGTGATATTTTCAGCGAGAGTTACGCCATCATTGGTTATAAAAGGGGAGAAAGCTGAATGATCAATTATCGCATTTCTCCCTTTAGGGCCTAAAGTCATTTTGACAGGTTCACATAGTAGTTTTATAGCTTCTTTCATTTTTTCACTTAATTTATCATTACTTATTACTTTTTTCATTTTCATCACTCATTTCTAAAATATATCGCCAATATTTTTTAGGCATAAAATTTAATCTTAATTTGGCATTATATCTTTCTTTAATACCAATTGTATTATAGAATGTGCACCATAAATCGGCAAATTCTAGTTCATTTTTATTTAATTCTATATTTAATTTTAAATTAGATGCGGGAATAATATAATAATTCTTTTTATCATATATACTTATCATGTTTCTTTTAACATCTTTTATTAACCAATATTCATGGGATAGTCTTTTTTTAAAATGTTCACTTAATATTAACAAGCAATTATTAGTGGGAGATATCTCAGCATATAAGACTTTGCTTTCTAATTCTTTAAAACGAACAAATCCTTTTAATTTATGAGCTTCATTACTAACATATTTAGCTATTTTTAAAGATTTAGATACACATTTTAAATTTCTCATATTTAGTGTATTTCTTTTATATTTTAAACAATTTAAATATAAATAATAAATTATTAATTCTTTATATGAATCTTCAGAAAAATAAACATATAACATAATTTTATATATTTCTAAACCCCAAATATTTTTAATATTGTTAATAATTTTAGGGTTATTAACAATATTTATATTAATTATTTCATCTAAAAGAGTAGGTTCATAATTAGAATTAACTATATTAGTGGGTTTAATATTATTTTTAATTAGGAAAGTAATTAAACTTAAAAGATTTAGAAATGTACCATCATATATATACATTTTATTCATTAAATAAACTTAATTGGGTTATAGATGGTTTATTTATTTGATGGGTTTCTAAAACTAAGTTATTTTCAATAAATTCTTTATTAAATAAAGATTTATTAATAAAATACTTTCCATTGCAAGTAATAAAATAACTGGCTCTTTTTAAAACTATTCCCATATTTTTTAAATCTTTAAAAGTTATTTTAAAATATTTTCGAGATTTAATTATTCTTTTCGCGGATGTTATACCAATCCCAGGAACTTTTAATAAATCATAATAAGAGGCAGTATTAATTTCTTTGGGAAATTCATTTAAATGTCTAAGGGCATAGTCGGATTTAGGATCAATAAGTAAATTAAAATTAGGATTATCTATTGATAAAATATCTTCAACTTTAAAATTATAATAACGAAGAAGCCAATCAGCCTCATATAAGCGATGTTCTCTTGTTAGGGGTGGTGTTTTTAAGGTTGGTAATAATTTATCATTATTAAGAGGAATATAGGCTGAATAAAAGACTCTTTTTAAATTATAATTGGAATACATATAACTACTTTTAGACATAATATCTAAATCAGATTCGTTAGTAGCCCCGATTATCATTTGAGTACTACTTCCCGCGGGAGTAAACTTGGTGTTACGATTTTCTTTGATAGTTTTCATAATCGTGGTAACATTTGTTTCTTTTTTATCAGGAGCTAATAATTTTAAACTACTTTCCGTTGGTAATTCAATATTAGCACTCATTCTATCAACTAGTTTACCTAATTTTTTAACTAAATAATCAGAAGAACCAGGAATAGCTTTCGCATGAATATAACCATTAAAATGATATTTATTTCTTAAAAGAGAAATAGTTTTTATGATTAATTCCATGGTATAATCTGGACTTTTAATAATACCAGAACTTAAAAATAGGCCTTCAATATAATTACGACGATAAAAATTCATAGTTATAGTACATATTTCTTCAGGAGTAAATATAGCTCTTTTAATATTATTACTTTTTCTATTTAAACAATATTTACAATCAAAAATACAACAATTAGTTAATAATATTTTTAATAAAGAAATACATCTACCATCACTAGCAAAAGAGTGACAGATTCCTGAATAAGATGCATTACCTATACCATTTTCATTTTTACGGGTACTACCACTGGAGGAACAAGAAGCATCATATTTGGCAGCATCGGCTAGAATAGTTAATTTTTCTTTTAATTTCATTTATATCACCTAGAATTATTATACCAACAAATGTATGCTTTGTAAACAAATATTCGTATCTTTTTATTTAACAATTTATGGTAATATTAAAACTCTCTAATAAATAGAGAGCATATAGGGCAATTGTTTATGTTTACTATTAGTAAATTTTTATAAGTTTTGTAAGCAAAATGAAGAGTCATTTTGAACCACCAACCTACACTCCCCCAAAAAGTGTTTTCTAATCCATACTTCGTCATTTGACTATGTATGGATTAGATGTTGTTCCTTTATCTGCACCACTTGGATCTTGAAATTCGATATTTGTATCAGCTTTCAGATTTATTACTGGGCGCACACCCCACGTGCTGTTCACGCCTGTGTAGGGGAGGTTGCCACCCGAACCCACAGAGAACACGTTAGCATAGCTGCCGCCAAAGTGATACGGAGACATGGTCCAATAAGCTTGCTTAGTATATAACCAATATCCATCATTGTTCTGTCCAAAAAATCCTCCTGCATATATTACTTCATCACTTGTTATTAAACCTACTGGCATACTAAGTGCATTATTTCCTTCTACTTTTCCGTCAATGCCATCTGTTCCTCCTGGTGTAGCACTTGGTCCTGTGAATAAATCTCTCTTTTGAGCCGTGGCATCTTTACCACACTTTAATGTTGGTCTTTGTGTTGTATCAGCACTTGTACTTTCTTTTTGCCATACCCTATCTACTGGGGCATAGGCTGTTCGCACTTTATTATATCCTCCATTAGGTCCTAGATAATTTCCATGATCTGCTTCTGCTAACCCTCTATCATTACAGAATCCTGTATCTACATCTATTTTAGAACTTAAGTTACCTAAAGTAGTTTTTGCATACCATGTTTCTAATTCTGTCATTATTTTACTTTTATTAGTATTTACATGTGTGACACCATAGCTACTTTGACCTGTTGGTCCATACATAAATCCTACATATGTATTATCACCATAATCTGCATTATATTTTTGATTTATTTTGTCACTATAAGTTGTAGCTATTTGAGTACTTGGGCCTGTTGTTGATGGTGAACTTCCCTTTCCAGCATATATTAATCTTATTGTGCCATTTCCATTGACTCTGATGATTCTCCACCATAAGTCATCATTACCTTCTTGACCAAATTTTACCCAGTTATTCTGAACATATCCTCTGAAGTAATAACTTGTTCCAAAGTCATCTTCGGCAGAAAATACTCCATTTTGCGCCATATTATTTTTCTTATTATCCGGTGATCCACTACTCCGACATGATTCATTTTTATTTCCATTACAACTTGGGCCTGTTATTGCTCCAGCATCTCCTTGAGTTGGACTATTTGCAAGTATTACCTCTGATGGAGTTTTTATTTTACTAAAATACAAATAACACTTATCATCAGTATGTAATTCTTTAAATACAAAGTTATTATCTATCTTTGTTAGAACATCTGTTATTTTGTCTTTTCCTCTTAGGCAATAGCTTTGAGAGTCTAGATCATATTCATTTGCACTAGGCACAGTATCTATTGAAGTTTTGTCTTCTCCATCAACTATAAACATAGATAAACTATTATATTCTTTTTGAGCTATATTATCTTCTTTTATTTTATAGTCTTTTTCTTTACTATAAATAGAAACAATACTTATAGGTATTATTAAAATAGATAGACTTAACACTACCAAAGGCTTTTTAAATTTAAATTCCATGCTTATATCTCCTCTTATTCTTTGTCCATTATAACTTATTTGCTCTACTTTTTCATTACAATCGACAAAACATATCAATATATGTCATATTTTTCTATGATATATTTCTAGTGTACAATATTATTTATAATTTTTCAAGTATTTTTTAAAATATTTATTTCAATTAAAAAAATCCAGTTATGCTGGATCTAATTATTAATATTTTAATTATTTTAAGAAAATAACTAGAGAAATAATAAAGAATAATAAACCTAATATAAGAGTTAAACGACTAATAAATAATTCAAAGCCTCTTTCTTTCATATTTTGGAATAATACTTCATTTCCTCCTGAAATTATTTGACTACCATCACTGGCTTTATTACTTTGAAGTAATACAACCGCGATAATTAAAATTGATATTATTAATAAAATATTTTCTAACATATATAATCATTCCTTTTTCTTTGTGTACTTATTATAACATAAATTTAATTAGATGTACAATATTTTTGTTATAAAGATTTTTTTATTATTTTATCATAAGTTCTGGGGTATTCTTTAGGGGTTTTATTAATTTTTTTAATAGTTATTAAACTACGATTACTAAGTTCTATGGGCAATTTAAATTCTTTTATATCTATAATGTTTCCATTTAATTTACTTAAAGTAGATTCTGATTCTTTTAGTTCATTATTTAAATTACCTTTCATAGCGATAAATAAACCATTTATTTTAAGATAGGGAAGAGATAGTTCTATTAATATACGAAGATGTGCGACAGCACGAGATGTTATAACATCAAAATATTCAATATATTTACTGTCTAAATTTTCGGCACGAGAATTAAGACAAGTTATTTTTTTTAAGTTTAATTTAGATATTACAGTATTTAAAAATTCTATTTTTTTATGATTAGAATCTAATAAAGTTATATTTAGATTAGGAAATATTATTTTTAAAACTAAACCAGGAAAGCCGGCGCCTGTTCCAATATCTAAAATATTTAATTCTTTGGTTAAATCTAGGTTTTTATTTAAAGTTAAAGAATCATAAAAATGTTTTAAATATATATCTTCATCTTTAGTTAAAGCTGTTAGATTAAATTTTTGATTATATTCTTGTAAAAGATTTTTATATATTTCTAAATTATTTAATTGTTCTTCTGTTAAATTAATATTTAATTTAGATAATTCTTTAATAAATTCATTAATTGACATAATACACCTCGGTTTAATTGTATCACATTAATAGTTTTAGGGAAAGATATTTGCAAAAAGTTAAAAATATGGTATAATGTATAGAGATGAGGGAAACTTCATAAAATAAAAAAGGGAAGGCTTAATTCTTCAATGTTGAGCACTTACCGTATTTTTTGGTTAGCACTTAATCTACTGAATGTAAATTGAGTGCTTTTTTCTTATATAGATTACTATATTACTAAAGTAAAAAGTAAGGCTATGAGTAAAAAGATAATCATAATAAGAGATAAGATTAAAAAATCTTTCTTATACATATCATCTGCCTCCTTTCAAGAGGCAAGCACTCAACTATTAAGTTTCCCTAAAATTATTATACAATAAAACTTACTAATGGTCAAATTTAAAATCCAGTTTAGATGCTGGATTTATTTATTATATTTCTTTTTTAAATAAACTGATAAAATAGATAAATCACTGGGATTAACACCACTGATACGAGCAGCTTGGCCAATTGATTTAGGTCTTATTTTTTCAAGTTTTTGACGGGCTTCACTGGCCAGATTTAAAATGTCGTGATAATCAATATCCTCGGGAATAATTTTTTCTTCAAGTTTTAGCATTTTTTCAACTTCTTTATAAGCTTTAGCAATATATCCTTCATATTTAATTTCAATTTCTACTTCTTCTAAGATATCATTAGGATAATCTAAGGGAAGAAGTTTTTTAATAAAATCAATTGTTATTTCTGGTCTTTTTAAAAGTAAGTATAGAGAAACACTGGAAGTTGGTATTTCAAGATTTGCTTGAGTAAATTTTTCTTTTGTTTCTTCATTTAAACTTAAATTAGTATTACGAAGAATATTTTTAATATTATTAATAGTAGCTATTTTTTCTGTTAATTTCTCATATCTTTCTTTATCTATTGTACCATTTTTATAGCCTATTTCTCGAAGTCTTAAGTCAGCATTATCATGGCGAAGTAATAAACGAAATTCGGCACGAGATGTTAACATACGATAGGGTTCTTTGGTTCCTTTAGTTACTAAATCATCAATTAATACCCCAATATAAGCTTCATTGCGTTTTAATATTAATGGTTCTATACCTTTTAATTTATGATGAGCATTTATACCCGCGATTAATCCTTGGGCTGCTGCTTCTTCATAACCACTGGTACCATTTATTTGACCAGCCGTAAAAAGATTTTCGATTATTTTATTTTCAAGTGATGGTTTCATTTGTAAAGGATCTATTGCATCGTATTCAATCGCGTATGCATATTTAGTTATTTGGGCATTTTCTAAGCCTGGTAAACTATGAACCATTTTTTCTTGGATATCTCTTGGCATAGAAGTAGAAAAGCCTTGTAGATACCATTCATCATAATATAGGCTTTCTGGTTCTAAAAATAATTGATGACGAGGTTTATCGGCAAATCTAACAATTTTATCTTCAATAGAAGGACAATAACGAGGACCAATCCCGGTTACATATCCTCCATACATAGCGGATTTATCTAAATTAGCTTTAATAATATTATGGGTATTTTCATTAGTATAAATTAAATAACATTTTTGTTGGTCATTTATTTTATATAAAGGTTCAGTATCAAAAGAAAAAGTATAATATTTATCATCACCATTTTCAGGATGCATTTTAGTAAAATCAATAGAATCTTTTTTAATACGAGGAGGAGTTCCAGTTTTTAATCTTTGAATAGTTAAACCATATTTTCTTAGATTATCACTCAAATGGTTACTTCTTGCTTCACCATGAGGTCCTCCAGGATTATTTTCTTTACCAATTAAAATATTACCTTTTAAATAAGTACCCGTTGTTAAAATAACAGATTTAGCACTAATTTCTTGTTTATTAGCTAAAACTATTCCTTTTACCATATTATTTTCAATTATTAAATCTTCTACCATGCCTTCAATAATAGTTAAGTTTTCAGTTTCATCTAAAGCTTTTAACATATTTTTAGGATAGGTTATTTTATCGGCTTGAGCCCGAAGACTTCTTACAGCAGGACCTTTACCATTGTTAAGCATTTTAATTTGAAAATGAGATTTATCAGCGATAATACCCATTAGTCCTCCTAAAGCATCTATTTCTCTTACAATTATACCTTTAGCAGTTCCTCCAATAGCAGGATTACATGGCATATCAGCTATATTTTTAATATTAGCCGTTACTAAGGCTGTTTTAAGGCCAAGAACAGCCCCAATATGGGCCGCTTCACAACCAGCATGGCCACCTCCTACAACAATTAAATCATACATGTTATCACTTACTTTCTTTTTTATAGTTTAAGTTATTTACCTAAACAGAATTTACTAAATAAAGTATCTAATAGTTCATCTTGATAAGTTTCACCAGTAATTTCTCCTAGTAAATCCCAGGCTTTTTTAATATCAATAGCAATCATATCAACAGGAATTTTAGCATCTACATTAGATAAAGCATTATTAATTGATGATAAAGCTTCTTTTATTAAATTAATTATGCGAGTGCTTGATATAACTTCTAAATTATTAGTTTTTATATCTTCTAATTCAAATAATTCAATTATTTTATTTTTTAAAGTTTCTAATCCATTATCTTTTTTAGTATTACCAATAATATAATCTTTAGAATTTAATTTTATTTTGGTTGGTAAATCATTTTTATTTATAAAAGTAATATGAGTTTTATTTTTTATTTTGGTCATTATTTCTTGATCTTCTTCAGTTAATTCTTCATTATTATCTAAAACATGAATTACTAAATCAGCTTCTTTAATTATTTCTAAAGATTTATCAACACCAATTTTTTCAACTATATCATTAGTTTTACGAATACCCGCGGTATCAATAAATTTTAGACGAATACCTTTTAGTTCTATTTCACCTTCAACTATATCTCTAGTAGTTCCTGCGATATCTGTTACTATAGCTTTATTTTCATCTAATAGAGCATTTAATAAACTACTTTTGCCAACATTAGGACGACCAACAATTGCTACTTTAATTCCTTGTTCTATTAATTTACCTATTTTAGCTTCTTCTAAAAGAGTTTCTAATTCTTTTTTTATTTCATTTAATTTGGGTGGTAAATTATCTAAAGTAATAATTAAAGCATCTTCATATTCGGGAAAATCTATGTTTACTTCAATATTAGCCATTAATTCAACAATAATATCTCTAACTTTTTTTATTTTACGAGATACTTTACCACTCATTTGATTTAAAGCAAGTTTTCTTTCTAAGTCTGTTCCTGAAGATATTAAATTTTCAACAGCTTCAGCTTCGGCTAGATCTAGACGACCATTTAAAAAAGCCCTTTTGGTAAATTCTCCTGGCTCGGCTAGACGAATACCTGTTTCTAAAAGAGTTTCTAAGACTTTTTTAGTAGGGGCAATACCTCCATGAGTATTTATTTCAATTATATCTTCTTTTGTATAAGTTTTAGGGGCACGCATTACACTTACTAATACTTCATCAATTATTTCATTATCTTTAACTATATGTCCATAGTTGATGGTGTTACTTGGTACTTCTAAAAGATTTTTGCCATCAAAAAGGGGAGCTACTTTACTTATGGCTTCATTTCCACTTACACGAATGATAGATATAGCTCCAACTCCTCTAGAGGTTGAAATAGCACAAATAGTATCAAACATAAAAAGTCACTTCCTTTTAAAGCGACTATATTATAGCATTTTTTTTTAAGTTTGACAATTATTATCTAGTTTGTCCTAATTCTTCTGGATAATATAAATATTCCATTTTTTCTAGTTCAAGATAATAAGATTTTAATAAGTCTTCTAAATTAGCTAAATAAATTTTGATAGTATTAGTACCATTGGGAGCATTAAATACTTCTTTTTTAGGAGATAAATTATAAGTTTCAATAAAATTTAAAAACATGGCTTTTTTTAATAAATCTTCATTATTTTCTGTTTTGTATTTAAATTCTACATAGGGGTTATTAATATTAGATAAATTAATATTATTTATAGATTTTTTTAAGATATAATAAAAATCATTAGTTAAAAAGTTATAATATGTTGAAACTTTAGTATAAAATTTTAAATCTTCTAGCCATGATTTTTGATTTTTATTTCTATCTTGGAGAATTTTTAATTTATTTTTATATTCTTGTAATAAGTTCTTTTTATCTATAGTTATTGATTCTTGTTGAGAATTAGTTTCTTTAGATATTTTTAATAATGAATTTAAAATAAAGTTTTCATCTAAGAGAATTTTAATTATTTCTAAATTATTAATATTTTGAAAATGGTTGGTAGTTTCAGCCCATGATTTATGAAGGCTAATTACTTTTTTAGATTCAAAATAATCTTGATTTATTTTAGTACTATCTATTAAAGCCGCGATATTGGCTTGATTAAATCTTTTTTGAATCTCACTTTTAATAATATTTAATTCTTCATAAGTTACATATTCTTCATTAAAATGTTTTCTTTTACAATTAATAATTGCTAATATTACATGATTAATTTCAATATAAGTCATTTTAAACCTCCATTTTAATTATACATTAATGAGTTTGTTATAGCAATATTTTAAATAAAAATTAATAATATAGAGCATATTATACCAGTAATAATATTACTTAAAAGATTAATCATATCATTGTTAAGTAGTTTTATTCCTTGATAATATTTTGTTTTAGTATTACAATGAGTTTCTTTTTCAGTGATAATTCCACATTTAGAACATTTATATTTAACTTGGAATAAAGCTCCTAAATAAGAATCAATAAAGTTTCCTAAAAAACCACATATAGTTATAATAAGAAAAATAGTAATATTATGATAAAAAGCTAAATATATTAGGGCGATTAATAAACTTCCAAGAAAGGAAGCAAAAATACCTAAAAGGCTAATATTACCAGAAAGGCCGGGAGTACTTTTTTTAAAAGTTAGAATATTAAAGGGTTCTTTTTTAGATAATACACCTATATCAGATGCTAAACTATCAGAGATTGCTTCAGCCATTAAAGCAGCATAAATTATTATGTAGGTATTATTTTTAGTTAAGTAATACATGATAATAGCAAAAGTTCCGGGGGCAACATTAGCAATAATAGACATGATGTCTTTTTGATGACCTTTTTCATGAATGTCTTTAGTTACTTTTTTTCGGGTTTCAGTTTTAATTAATCCTGCGATTACAGTACTTAAAAAGACTGTTGATAACATTAAAAATGATGGTAAACCACTGAAATAAGTAATTAGAAAAGCAAAAATAAAAGCTAATATTAAGGCAGGGGTAGTTAAAGCTTTTTTGATATAAGCAAGAAGAGCTAGGAAAAAACTTAATAAGAGGGCAATAAATAAATTCATAAAAATTCTCCTTTATATAAGATAGGCTATTAGGGATAAACCTAGGGGTAATGTTAAATTATCAAAACCCTGAAAACCAATAAATTCTAGAATGCAAGCACTAAAAGCAAGAGTAATATAATTTAAGAAATTATAATTTAGAGTATAATAATTATTAAAAAGGATACTAATTATAAGGGTAATTAGAAAAACACAGGCTGAGCCAGTATAAGTTTTTTTAGTAGTACCAATTTCTAATTTAGAATTAAAGTTCATAAATGGGGCTAAGCCATCTCCAAGAGCCATGGTTAAAACACCAAGACCATAATAGGGAAGAAAGCTTGGTTTTAAATAGGTTATTAGTGCTAAGATAGTAAAACTTAAAGCATAATAGATTGTACCTTTAGATTTATTTTGGGTTCTTTCCATAGATTTAATTAAGTCTTTTTTATAAGATAAATAATTAATAAATATAAATGTTAATGGGGGAATAATTAAATGAATGGAAGTATTAAAAAAATAAATCATAATAAACCAAGAAAAGCCCACTAAAATATGAATTATTTTACGTGTAGTTTCTTCTTTATAATTAAATTTCTTTTTTAAAAGAGTTGTTCCTATAAGAATTAATATTAAATAGGAATATGTTAATATATAACCAAGAATTATTTTCATGTTACCACCTAATAGTTTAATTATAGCTTATTATTTATATTTTGGTCAAGAAGTTTTAAGTATTATAAATTTAGTTAATCATTTATTTTAAGAGATAATTTTTGGCAAAGAAAAACCTCATAGCATTTAAGCTTATGAGGAATAAGAAACATTGAATTTTAACGTTTACTAAATTGTGGTGCACGACGGGCTTTTTTAAGTCCATATTTTTTACGTTCTTTAACTCTTGCATCTCTAGTTAATAGACCGTTTGCTTTTAGAACTTTACGATAAGAATCTTCTCTTGATTGATCAGTATTAGCATCAAATTTTAGTAATGCTCTAGCAATACCTAAACGAATAGCTCCTGCTTGTCCTGAATATCCGCCACCTTTGACTATGACTTCAATATCAAAACGATTAGCATTATCAGTTTCTACTAAAGGTTGTTTTAAATCCATTACGAGGATTTGATTAGGAAAATATTCGTTAACATCTACTCCATTGACAGTAATGTTACCAGTTCCTCCTGTAAGTCTTACAGATGCAGAACTTCTTTTACGACGACCTGTTGCGGTCCATACTTGTTTTGCCATAAATTTTTACCTCCTAATCAATATTTAAAGCTATAGGCTTCTGAGCTTCATGTTTATGATTTGCGTCTCTATAAACAAATAATTTTTTGCCCATTTTGTCTCCAAGTGGTCCGTTTGGAAGCATACCTTTAATAGCTCTTTCTACCATTTCTTCTGGGTATTTTTCAATCATTGTACGAGCATTTCTTTCTCTTAATCCTCCTGGATAGCCAGAATGATTGTAATACATTTTGTCATCAAGTTTCTTACCTGTTAATTTTACTTTAGAAGCATTAATTATAATTACATAATCACCACAGTCAACATGAGGAGTATAAGTTTTTTTATGTTTTCCTCTTAGAATTGTGGCAGCTTTAGTAGCTAAACGTCCTAAAGTTTGACCTTCGGCATCAATAATATACCATTTGCGTTCAATGTTTTCTTTGGTTTGCATGAATGTCTTCATATCTATTTTCCTTTCACTCGTCTTAGTTACTTTTGCCTTCCCACAGCTAGGTAACGCCGACAAATAAAATGTACCAGTTAAAATTATATGTAAAATATATGGTTTTGTCAAATAAAAATTGCAAAAAGTTTATTTTTTTACATTAATTTTAAAGTTTTAAGAGGTAAATCTTCATGATTTAAAGATTTTTCTTTTATATTTGTTAATAAATTATTTATTTCTTTATAAGATAATTCTTGTTCAGGATTATTTACATAAATTCCTTCTTTTAAATAAAGTTTGGTAAATAAAAGAATATTATAAATCATACTTTGATCAACATCTTTAGTTTTATCTTCAATTATTATTTTTATTAAACTTTCTAGAGCTTCTTTAATTTTTCGAGAACAGTTTTTACCTGCGATATTTTTAGTATATCTTAAAGTGTAAGCAAGATAATAATATCTATTTTCAAATGTTCTGATAGCTTCATCTGGATTTTTTGATAGAATAAGCATATCTCTTATAGTTGGTTTTCTTGGTTTTCTTGCGATTTTTTTTGCCATATGTTACTCCTTATAATATATTTTATTTAGGTATAAGCCTTGAGGGGGAGCAGTTTTAAATTGTTTTTTCTTTTCCGGATTATCCAAGGCTTCTTTAATTTCTTCTAAAGTTGCTTTTTTATTACTCACATCAAGCATTGCTCCCACTAAATTTCTTACCATATAACGGTAAAAACTTTTTCCTGTAAATTTAATTTCTAGTATATCATTTTTCTTTTTAAAGTCAATATCATATATGATACATTCATAGTTATTACGAGAGCCAGAGACAAAATTTTCAAAATTATGAATACCTAAAAATAATTTAGCACATTTTTGCATATCTTTAATATTTAGTTTATAATTAGGTTGATAGGTATAATCTTCTAAAAATGGACTATATTTTCCTAAATTTATTTTATATATATATTCTTTTTTTAAAGTATTAAATCTAGCATGAAAGTCTTTAGCTACTATTTTAGCATCCGTGATATAAATATAGGGCATAACTAAACTATTTAAAGCTTGGATAATATTAGGAGGAGCAATATTAATATCTAAATCAAAGCTGGCTTTTTGGTCATAAGCATGAACACCACGATCAGTACGTCCAGCACCTTTTATTACTACTTCTTTTTTATTAATAATACTTAATGCTTCTTCTAATTTTTTTTGGACTGTATTATAGTCTTTTAATCTTTGAAAACCATAAAATTTAGAGCCATCATAAGAAATACTAATTAGATATTTCATTTTCATTCTCCTTTAAGCGATAAATAGCTTTTAATAAATCTTTAGTATCTTTATAATTATCTATTTTTAAATTTTTAGAGCGCATTAAATTAATAAGTTCTTTAATAGGAGGATTTATATTGGGAATATCTTCATTTTTAGAATAAGTGTTTATAACTTTTTGGTTATCAACATAAATTATTTCAGTTGCGATATTCCAAAAGAAAGTTACATCATTAGTATATATAACTATTGTTTTATGGTAATTTTCTGCTAATTTTTTAAATAATCTTTGATAATCTTTTTGTTCTTTATTTGTTAAACCTTTATCAAAAAAATCTAAAACAATAATTTCTTTATTGGCAATTAAAGCTTTAGCTAAGTTAATCTTTTTTATTTCTGATTCAGATAAATCTTTTATAGTTTTAGATAAATATGTAGCATCTAAAAATACCATTTTAAGAGATTTAAGAGCTTTATCACTTTCAAGATAAGATTCAACAGTATCTTTAAATTTGTAATATGATACAAGAGAAATATCATTAGAATTAGTAGTTAAAGTAAGATTTCCTAATAAACCATAGATAACTCCCATATTTTTATTTTCAAGAATTGTCATTATTTCCATAGACTATTCACCAAACTTTCATTATTAAAATATAAATTATCTACAAGATTATAATATTTTAAACCTAAAGATAGTTCGACAATAAATGGAAGATTAAAACCTAATTTTTGGAGGATTTTTTCTTCTTTTAAGATATCTTCTTTTAAGCCTTCCATGATTATATTGTTATTTTGAATTACCATTAAATATTCTAATAATAGGGTTTCTTCTATATCAGTCGTATAATTTATTATTTGTTTATTATTTTCTTTTAAATAATTAATTATATTTGTTTTAAATTCATAATCTAAATAAGTTAAAACATTAAAAAATACATATATTTTATTAGAACTTTCTAGGCTATTTAAAATATTTATTTTAATTTTATCTATTAAAGTTAAATCTTCTTTATTTATTAGATACTCACAGTTAAATTTTTTAAAAAGAGTAGGAGATAAAGTTAAATCTTTTAAAGTATCTTTGGTTATTACAGTACAATCATTTACTATGTATTCTTGAGCATCTTTAATATAATTAAAATTACTAGTATATAAGATGGTAGTATTAATAGTGGGGATTTCTTTTTGGTTGATAGTTAAAAGTTTAGGCATAGTTTTCACCTCGATATATATAATAACAGAAAAAAAGAATTTTTTAAAGTAAAAAAGCGAAGAGAGTTCCTTCGCATGGAATTTAATCTTGCCCAAGAATAAAAAGTTAGAGCAACTTAGGCAAGAATTTTAATTATTTATGCTGAATATGGATCACTTACTGTGCCTGTTCCAGTTAAATTGATATTAGATTTTAAATTTAAAACAGGGCGTACTCCTCGTGGATATTTTGTTTCTACATATCCTCTTATTCCTCCATCTGCAGAAACTATACTAACATAGGCAATTTTATTAGTATTATTAAATGATTTAGGAGTCATTGTCCAAAAATCTTTACCGGTGCGTAAATAAAAACTATTAGTATTATTAGCAAAGCCGCCTGCATATACTACTTCATCCATGGTTATTAAGCCTATAGGGTAGGTTAATGCATTATTACCAATTTGTGAGTCCTTTGTTGTAAACAGGTCTCTTTCGTCTGCACATTTAAAAGTAGGCTGTTGTTTATTATTACGAAGGTACTCTCCATAATATGTATCTGTTGTTCCTGTACCTCCATCATCTGTTTCGCTTCCCCATGGTGTTGAAGGATTTGTTGAATTTTTTCTATCATTACAAAAGCCAGCATTAATTTCAAACATATCTAAATATGATGATAATTTACTGTTATACCATGAATCCAAATCTGTTTTTATTTTGCTAGAAACTGAAAGTCCGTGAACTTCATTTGCTTTGTACATATATCCAACGTACATATTATCATTTTCACTGGCATTAAATGCACTTGTAAAAATCTCTCTATCTGCAGCACTATTATTATTATTATGAATAGATGTACCATCATATATTATACGAATGGAACCATTGCCATTTATTCGGATAATTCTCCAGTAAAATCCAGCAAATTTTAGAAAATTATCTGTTGGGGAGCCGGCGAAATAATATGTATTTCCATCATCATCTGTGCTTTGATATATTTTATTAGTTGTAGAACCTTCAAAAATAGTATTAAAATCTGTCCTAGTAAGAATCGTTTTATTATTAAGTATTTTTTGACAGGCACTTCCACAAGAATTATTTTCAAAATATAGATAACATTTATCATTAGTATGCAATTTAGATATTGTATGATATCCATTTATGGTTTTTAATACTCCTGTTATTTTTGAATCTCCTCTCATGCAATAGCTTCTTTCTTCATCTATTGCATATCTATAATCAGGCATTTCTTCTATTTTTATATCTTCTCCATCTTCTTCTTTATACATTGCCATAATTTGAAAATCATATGGACTATAACTTACTTTACCTTTAACTATTTGTATATTACTTGTTACATGATATTTAGCTTTACTATTTGTTATATATACTATTCCTATTAACAATACTAATATTGTTATAGCTAATATTACTTTCTTTTTTCTTCCTTTACTTAACTTCTCTATCCTCATACCTTTCTCTTCTTTCTAATTGATTTACTCAATTATATTAGAAATTTCTAACTTATACTAAAATTATAATCTAGCAAGTGTAAATTGTCAAGAAAAATGTTGGCATTTGTCCACTTTATAACTATTTAATTTCTTTTAATGAGAAAATGTATGCGGTGGTAATAATTATGAATTATGGTATTCAGTTGCAACTTTTACGTGAAAGGATAGGAATATCCCAAGTAGAACTAGCAAAATATTTGCAAATTGATAAAAGTTTGTATGGAAGATATGAAAAGGAAACACAAACTATTCCCGTTAAACATCTAATTTCTTTAGCAAATTATTTTGATGTTTCTATTGATTATTTATTTGGTTTTAATGATAGTACTGGTAGTAAATTTAATACTAGCATAGATAAAATTAATGTAGGATTGAGAATTAAGAATTTTAGAAAAGAAAATAATATTACACAACAAAAACTTGCAGAATATCTGCACACTAATAGATCTCTTTTATCTAATTATGAAAAAGGAATATATTTGATATCAACTTCATTTTTATATGACATATGTAAGAAATATAAAATTAGTGCTGATTACTTATTAGGAAGAGTAGATAGTCCTAAGTATTTAAAATAGGGGAGTTGTCGAATTTTGTCGAACGCTTTTTTTGACAAATTCTTGTTTTAGTTTTAGAATAGAATTGAACATTTAAGACGAGTGCCTACCTTGTATTTTTCCTTTTCATTTGTTCTTCCTTACTGTTAATGGGGTTTATGAATAGGAGGTACTAGGTCATGATAAAAGCAATTTTATTCGTGATAATATTGTTTAAAGCAATAAAAATGACACTTATCTTAATCAGTATTGATATAAAGATAAATGTCCATAGAAAATAGTTTTTTTGTAGGCATTTGTTCTTAAATGTTCTACATTTTAAATTTTAACATTTATTTTTTATTTTGTAAATATATTTTAAGTTGTATGTTCTCCTTTAATTAATTCTAATAAAGGAACAAAGTAGTATAAGAAGTGTTTATCATCTTTTTTTAGCATTAAAGATATTTTAATACGTTTATTTTGATATTTAAATTTAAAGTTAGGATTAATATTATAACTTTCTAGAAATAGTTTATCTGCTTTAATATTAGATGATATTTCTTCTGGTAAGTCTAGTTCAATAAAGCTTTTTGTTTGAGTGACATGAGTAATATTTAAAGCATTAGCAAGTTTTTCAAACCATTCTTCATACATATAAATTATTAATTCTTCTGATACTTTACCAAAGCGATCTTCTAATTCATTTTTTATTCGTTCTAAAGATTCTTTAGAATCTACTTCATTTATTTTATTATGAATTTCTATTTTAATTTCATCATCTTTAACATAGTCATCACTAATATGGGTTGCTACATCAATTAAGGATGTTGGTGAGACATCTTCTTTTACTTCTTCTCCTTTTAAACGTTTCATTTCTTCTTCAATCATTTGCATATATAGATTAATTCCCACAGAATCAACAAAACCAGCTTGTTCACTACCTAAAATATCTCCGGCACCACGAATAGCTAAATCACGCATGGCAATACGATAACCACTTCCAAGTTCGGTAAATTCTTTAATTGCTTCAAGTCTTTTAATGGCAGTTTCATTTAAAATTTTACTTTTATCATAGAGTAAATAAGCATAAGCAATCTTATTAGACCTACCAACTCTTCCACGTATTTGGTATAATTGAGAAAGACCAAAGTGATCAGCATTATATATAATTAAAGTATTAGCATTAGGAATATCTATTCCAGTTTCAATAATAGTTGTACAAACTAAAATATCATATTTATAATCAATAAAATCTTGCATGATATTCTCTAATTCTTGTTTTGTCATACGACCATGAGCAGAAATAATTCTAGCTTCAGGAACTAATAAATTTAATTTATTAATTAAGCTACTTAATCCTTCGATGTTATTATAAAGTATAAATATTTGACCATTTCGAGATAATTCTTTATAAATAGCATCTTTAATAATTAAATCTTCTGTTTCTAAAACATAGGTTTGAATAGGGTATCTATTTACTGGAGCAGTATCAATTACAGATAAATCACGAAGTCCAGACATAGCCATTTTTAATGTTCGAGGAATTGGAGTTGCAGATAATGTTAGGACATTAACATCTGTTTTTAATTTTTTTATTTTTTCTTTATGGGTTACACCAAAACGTTGTTCTTCATCGACAATTAATAATCCTAATTTTTGGAATTTAATATCATCACTTAGAAGTCTATGAGTACCAAAGATAATATCTATTTTACCAGTACTTAAGTCTTCAATTATTTTTTTAGTTTCTTTTGGAGTTGTAAAACGGTTTAAAAGGGCTATATTTAATGGGTAATCTTTAAATCTATTTAGAGCAGAATTATATTGTTGACGAGATAATATTGTTGTAGGACATAAATATAAAACTTGTTTATTATTTAAAACAGTTTTAAATATAGCTCTAAATGCTACTTCTGTTTTACCAAAACCAACATCTCCACATAGTAATCTATCCATAGGAACAGGACTTTTTAAATCCATATCTATTTCTTTTATTGCTCTTTCTTGATCATGAGTTGGAGTGTATTCAAATGAATTTGCAAACTCATCTTCCATTACATATGATTCATATTTTTCACCTTTAAAAGCACGTCTGGCGGCATAAAGTTTTAATAATTCCTCTGATATATCTTTAATACGTTTTTCAACACTACGTTTGGTTTTAGCCCATGAAGTAGAATTTAGTTTATTTATTTTAGGTTTTAAGCCATCTTTACTAGCATATTTTAAAATGGTATTTATTTTTTCAACAGGAACATATACTTTATCATTTCCTTCATAAAGTATTTCTAAATAATCTTTTTCTAAACCATTTTTAGTTAATGTTTTTATACCATTATAAATACCTATACCATGAGCCATATGGACAACATAATCTCCCGTATTTAAAGCATTTAAATCTTTAATTTTACGACCTATTTTATATGAGTTTTTATATTTTATTTCTGTTTTAGAAATATTTTCTATATCATATTCTGTTATTACAACATATTTTTCAAAGATAAAACCTTTAGTTAAAGGAATATTAATGACCGAGAAGGGGACTTCAATTTCTGATTTAATTATTTTTACTTGATTAGGTTTAGTTAAACAAAATATTATTTCATAACCTTTAGAGTACCAAACTTTAGTTGCTTCTTTTAGTCTCGTAAAATCAGAATTAAAGTTAGTTAAATCTTTACTAGTGAAATGCAAGGCATTTTTAGCAGTAGTTTTATTATCTAACAAATGAAGATAAATATTATATTCAGGATTTATTTCATTTAATTCAAACATAAATTTAGTATCTTGAGGTAAATTTTTCGCTACTTTATAATCAAACATTTCTTGAACTAATTTTTCGTAACTAGCTTTAATTCTAGTTTTATCTATAGTAACTACAATAGCATTATTAGAGTAATCATATAAATTAGATTTATGTTCAGTTTTTATTTCACCATTAGAAATTAAATTAATACTAGATATTTCTTCAATAGATATTTGAGTAGTTTCATCAAATGTTCTAATTGATTCAATAGTATTACCAAAAAATTCAATTCTTATAGGATGATCACTTAAAGTTACAAATATATCAATAACAAAACCTCTTACAGCATATTCTCCAGTAGTTGTTACAATTGTTTCTCTTTTATAATCTAGTTCATTTAATATTTCTATTAATTTATCACGATTAATATTCATATTTTTTTCGAGTTTAATATTTAATTTATTTTGGATTTTCGCATCTGTTAAAAATTTTAAATAACCCATTAGATTAGTTATTATAATACCTTTATTATTTTTAAGAGAATTTAAGGTATCAATACGATTTACTTTTAGTTCGGGAGATATAGCTAAAGCAACACTGGCTAAGAAATCATCCATAGGAAATAAATAAGTATTATCTTCAATATTTTTTAGACCACGATAAAACTCATTAGCTTCATATAAAGTTGATGTTAAAACAATAATATTTCTATTTTTAGTTTTAAATAAACTTGTAATATATAGATAGGCTAAGGGATTAGTTAAACCAGTGATAGTTAAATCATTATCATATTTAAAATAATTATTTAAAAAATTCATATTATATCAGTCCATTATATTTATTCATTAAAGTATTAATATCATTGGTGGGAAAGTCTTTAATTATAGCATTAATTTTAGGGAATAAATCATGTATTAAAGAAAGTTCTTCTTTTTTAAATGTTCCTAAAACATAATCTTTGGTAGCAATACTATTATTTTTAGATACACCAATTTTTAAACGAGCAAAATTATTACTACCTAAATTATCTATTATAGATTTAATACCATTATGGCCTCCACTGGAACTATTTACTTTAAGACGATATTTACCAAGAGGAAGATCTAAATCATCTTGAATAACAAGAATATCCGCTATATTAAGTTTATAAAAATTTACAAATTCCCGAACAGCATTACCTGATAAATTCATATAAGTTAAAGGTTTAACAAAAATAACTTTTTCATTATTTATAGATGTAGTAGTATATAAAGCATTAAATTTATTTTGCCATGTTACAGAGCCAAGATAATTATCTAAGGCCATAAAACCTATATTATGACGTGTATTTTCATATTCTTTACCAGGATTTCCTAAACCAACTATTAATTTCATGAGAATATAGTCCTTTCTATTTATTTTTAAAAATATTTTGATATGTTTTAATATCATTATTAATTATAGTGTTATATACTTTAGTAGAAATATTACCATTTTTGACAAATTTGAACAAAACCATTATAGCATTTTTTTCAATATTTGTATAAATAAAATTAATTTTTTTTACTCTTAAATTATTTTTATGGGCTAATACTAAAATTTCTTCAAGTCTTTCGGGACGATGAACTAAATAAAATTTACCATTATCTTTTAATAATTTAGATGTAATAATTATTAATTCTTCAAGAGTAATAGTAAGTTCATGACGAGCGAGAGCTTTTTCTTTTGTATCATTAACTAATGAGGTGGGAGTAGTTTTAAAAAAGGGAGGATTACAGGTTATAATGTCAAAATTATTTCCCGGGAAATAATTGTTAGTATCTTTAGCATTTATATTTAACATTTTTATTTGGGATTCAAGATGGTTATATTTGATACTTTTAAGGGCTAAATTATATATATCTGGTTGAAGTTCGATGCCTGTTATATGGAGATTAGTTTTAGATGCAAGTATTAAAGGTAATGGGGCATTACCACTGCATAAATCTAAAAGATTATGATCATTTTTAGATACTTCAACAAATTCAGTTAATAAAAGAGAATCAAGAGAGAATTTAAATTTATTTGTATCTTGATAGATCTTTAAACCATAGTCATATAAATCATTCAAGACTAGGCTCATTATTTTCTCCTAATGATATATTTATTTTTTCATTATTTACTAGAACTTTATAACTACGATTTAAAATATCTTTACTTACTACAGGGCCTGAGCCATTTGGAGTATTTACAATATCACCAATTTCAGGAAGTCCTTTATTACAAGTGATATATTCATCATCTTCATAGGTTAGACAACAAAGAAGACGACCACATAAACCATTAATTTTTGAAGGATTAAGAGCTAGACCTTGATTTTTGGCCATATTCATAGAAACTGAATCAATATGATTTAGAAAGCTAGCACAGCAAAGCTTTTTGCCACATGGACCTACTCCTCCAACTTCCCGAGCTTTATCACGGGCACCAATTTGCCGTAGTTCAATACGAGTACGATATATAGCTGCGAGACGTTTAGCTAGTTCTCTAAAATCTATACGTTCATCAGCAAGAAAATTAAATATTAATTGTTTACGATCAAAAGTAAAGGTAGCATTGATAACTTTCATATCTAAATTAAGTTCTTTTACTATTTCACGACAATCTTTAAGAGCACGATCAGCATCTTTTAAATTCCGAAGATATTGATCATAATCATTTTTAGTTGATATTCTAATTATATCTCTTAATTCATCTACATTTTTAATAGGGGAGTTTTCAATATAACTTACAACTTTACCAAATTGTTCTCCTTTTTCTGTTTCAGTAATAACTGTGACATTAATAGGGCATTTAAATTGACTTTTAAAATGATAAATTTTACCATTATCTTTAAAATTAACACCATATACGTAATAATTCATGAGATACCTCGCATTTCTAAATTAAATTTATCTAATATTAATTCAATACTTACATTATAACTCATATTTGTTAAAATTTTAGTAATAATTTGGAGTTTTTGATTAATTTGGGTTATATTTTCATTTAAAGGGTAAAGAGAAATAATATTTTCATCATATTCTTCGTTAGTTAATTTAAGAAAATAATTATAATATAAGCTTAAAATTATTTTTAAAATTTTTTCTATATCTTCTCGATTAGGGAACGCTAATAACAGTTCTTTTTTATTTTCTAGAGTAGATTTTTTTAAATAATTAAGATATTTAGGAATAATTGATTTATATTTTTCATAATCTTCATTAGATATATTTAGTGATGATTCTAATGAATTTAGAGAATAGTTTAACGTTATAGTTTGACAACGACTTTTTATAGTATCAATTATAATATCTTTATTATTAGTTAAAAAAAAGCCTAGAATACCTGTAGTTGGTTCTTCAACAAATTTTAACATAGAATTAGCACTGCTGGAATTTAATTTTTCAGCATTCATTATAATATAAGTATTATATTTACTATATAAAGGGATAGTACTAAAATCTTGTTTTAGTTCTTCTATTTGATTTTTTTTAATTCCTTGACCATCAGGAGAGATAATTTTTAAACTGGGAAGATTGCTTAAATTAATGAGATTACAAAGATTACAATTAGTACAGGTCGGGTTATAATCTTCAGGGCAATTAATTATTTTGATTAACTTTTTTAAATCTATTAAAGCTTTTTCAAGATTATTTGTTTCAATTAAATAAGCATGAGCGAGCTTGTTCTCATGATATTTGGTTACTAATTCATTTAAGTTACTACATTCAAACATAATTATCACCTATTAAATTAGGAAAAAAACTACGACTAAACCAAGAATACTTGGAGTACCTAAAAGTGTTACAAGAATAAGAGTTATAACATTAATAGGGATAAAAACATCTATTGATGCTAAAATTAAATTTAAACCATAAAGCATAATAAATGCTAGACATAATTTTTTTACTATCTTTATTACTTTATTTATCATAAATATCACATTAAATAATATGATGTTTTTAGATTATTATTCAGATATTTTTTTACGATCTTCTAGGGCTTTTTCTAGAGTAACATTATCTAAATAATCTATTTCAGCGCCCATTGGAATTCCATAGGAAAGGCGAGAAATTGTAACATTTTTCTTTTCTAATATTTTTTTAATATAAAGAGTTGTTGCTTCACCTTCTACGGTTGGTTTTAAAGCTAATATAAGTTCTGGTTCATTTAAATCATTTATTCTGGTTAAAAGACTGGGTAAATTAATATCTTCAGGACCTATATCATCAATGGGAGAAATTAAGCCATTTAAAACATGATAAGTACCATTATATTTGCCAGATTTTTCAAAAGGGGCTATATTTTTGAATTCTTCAACAACACAAATTATATTTTTATCTCTAGTTACATCACGGCAAATAGAGCAGTGTTCTTCATCTGTAATATTACCACATATACTACAACGCGTTAAATTTTTTTTAGCATTCATTAAAGTATTACTAAATTCATTTATTTCATCATCACTGAATTCAATGGTGGCTAGAGCTAAGCGTTCGGCACTTTTTTCACCTATACCCGGTAATTTTTGATAATAACTTATTAATTTTTCTAAATCTTTAGGATAATTCATTAGAATAAACCACCTAATGATCCATAGGCTCCCATTTTTTCTTCAAAAGCTTTATCTACTTTTTTAGTAGCATCTAACATAGCAATTTTTATCATATCTTCTAAAGCTTCTTTATCATCATCTTCAATTACTCCTTCATAAGTTATTTTAATACTTTGAAGTTCTTTTTTACCATTTATAACAACTTTAATCCATTCAGATGTTCCTTCAAAATTAGAATTATCTATTTCCTCCTTTTTTTTAGTTAAGTCTCTTTGCATTTTTTGGGCTTGAGCCATAAGATTTTGCATATTCATTTTATTTTCCTTCTTTCTTTATTCTATTTCTATTTTATCTTTATCAAATATATCTAAAGCTACTTTTTCTATATTATCTATAGATGAAGCTTGTTCTTCTTTACTTTTTTCTTCTGGTGTTTCTTCAATATAAGTATACGCGATTTTATTTTTTAGATTGTTAATATATTTTTGTCTTTCTTGTTGCCATGTTCGATCAGTTAGAGCAATAAATTTATATGATGTATTAAACTTTTCATTAAATTCTAAGCCAATTTTAGCTAATTCTTTATTAATTAAATTAACTGTGCCATCTATAGGATTAGTAATTATAATTATTTTATCACTAGCCGCGGCTATATTACTATCAATAATAAGATTTAAAACTTTTTTATCGGAAAAACTGGCGATAAAGTCGGGCCAATAGCTACGCACTTGCTGAAGATTTTCTTTAGTAGCACCACAGAAGCAATTATTAATACGTATTTCTATTAATTCAGCGAGCTTTTTATCAATTGGAGGTGAGGTAACTTTAGGTTGGGGGCTAGGGATATTTTCTTGAGGTAGCTCTATTTTATTAGCAACTGGTTGGGGTGTTTCTAATTTAGAAGTTGTTTCTTTGGGGGTAGGATTATTTCCCGGGAAATAATTTAAGAGAGTTATTTGAATTAAAAGATAGGGATTAATATTAATATTTACATAATTGGATATGCTTGCTAGAGCGAAAGCCATATCTTTTAGAGTTTCATACGCCAGGCCTTGATAATTAGAATCTTTTTTACTTTTAATAGCTTCGGTTTCAATTTTTTCAAGTATTTTTTTAATTAAAAGCTTATAATCAATAGCAAGGTTTTTAAAATTATCCATCATGGAAACAAAATCATTAACCTTATTATTTAAAATATTATTATATAAATCATTTATTTGTTTATTGGAAACAGAGCCAAAGTGGGCGATGACTTCGTTTATGGTAACTTCTTTATTATTACTAGATAATTGATCAAGAATACTTAGAGCATCACGCATACCTCCATCACTAATATACGCGATTTCTTCTAAAGCATCTTTAGTTATATTTATATTTTCTGATTGAACGACATATTCTAAGCGTTTAATAATATCTTTTAAAGAAATCTTATGAAAATCAAATCTTTGGCAGCGAGAAAGTATAGTTATAGGAACAGCCTCGATATTAGTAGTAGCAAGAATAAAAACAACATGTTTAGGGGGTTCTTCTAATGTTAATAATAGGGCATTAAAAGCACTGGTGCTTAGCATATGGACTTCATCAATTATATATACCTTATATTTAGAATAAGCAGGGGCTAATTTAATGTTATTAATAATTTCACGAATTTCATCAACCCCATTATTAGAAGCAGCATCTATTTCAATAATATCGGCATTTTCTTGAAAGCTTTTACAACTTTCACAGTTAAGACAGGGCCCATTTTCAGTAGGATTTAAACAATTTATGGCCTTAGCAAATACTTTAGCGGTGCTGGTTTTTCCTGTACCTCGGGGACCAGAGAAAATATAAGCATGAGATATTTTATTATTTTTAATGGAATTTCTTAAAATGGATATCATATAATCTTGACCAATTATGCTAGAAAAGTCAGTAGGGCGATATTTACGGTATAGTACTTTATAATCCATTTTAGTCATTCCTTTCAGCTTAAGTTTTTTATAGATTAATTATATCATATATCTTAGGATTTGTCCCGAATAATCGCAAAAAAATCCTTTAATTCTTGAGAATATTTTTCTTCTAGCGTACGTATGTTTGCTTTTGAAAATTCAGTTTTATTATATTCTTTTTTAAAATCTAATTTATCTAGTAAATAGTAAACGTGGGAAATACGGGCTTGTTTAATAGCAGATTCACACATAGAGCAGGGCTTAAGAGTTACATATAGATCACAATTATTAAGTCGCCAATCGTGTAATTTTCTACTTGCTTTTTTAATTACTAACATTTCCGCATGATTGCACACATTCTTTTTGGATTTTCTAGTGTTATAGCTAGTGGCAAGGATCTTATTATCCTTCACTATAAGAGCACTTACTGGCACTTCTTGTTTTTTGAATGCTTTTTTACTAAGTTTTAGCAGAATCTCAAAATATTTTTCTTGCATAAATTCCTCCATAAAAAAAGTGTGCACACAAATAGAGATTGATATGGCTGCCACTTTCCAGTTCTGACCAGGTTACAATATATTTGTTGCACGTTATTAATGTACCACAAAAATTGTTATTTTGCAAGGGTAATGTTTCACGTGAAACATATTTTTTTGCAATTTTTACTATTTTATGTAAAGATTCTATATAAAAATGTTTTTATTTTCTTAATTTAGATGTTTTTTGTTACAATGTTTCACGTGAAACATTGTTAGTAAGTTTTATTTTTTGATTTTATTATATTGTTTAATAAATTATTTTAATATTATTGCTTTTTAATTTTTAATAATAATCAAAAATATATTTTTTGTTTTAATAAAATATTAATTATTTATTTTTTTGTAGCAATGTTTCACGTGAAACATTGTGGATAATTTTAAATGTTATGGATTTTAGAACTTTATATTTTAAATTGGAATGTTCCACGTGGAACATTATGATGATTTTTTGAAGGTTGGATATATTTCACGTGAAACCTTTTGTGATTTTCTTATATATTTAATAGTTATCCACATTATTTTTTAACCTTATAAAAAAAATTTAAGCATAAAAAAAAGAATGCTTATTCAGCATTACTTTCTTCAATTTGTTCTTCTTCTGGTGGTTGTTTATCTACTAAACTAATTGTTGTTACGTATTGATCATCTTTAAGATTAATTAATCTTACACCTTGAGTTACGCGACTTAAAGTATTTATTTGCTCTAATGACATTCTCATGGTTGTTCCTGTATTAGTCATAATAATTAATTCTTTGCTTTCATCAACAACTTTGACAGCTGATATATTACCATTTTTTTCGGTAATATTTAGAGCTTTTACACCTTTGCTGCCACGACTTGTTTCTCTAAACTCTTTTACTAACGTCTTTTTTCCATATCCTTTTTCAGTTACCAACAATATTTTATCTTCTTCTGTTACTACTTCAGCACAGACACATTTACTACCATCAAGATTTATACCTTTAACTCCACTGGCGGTTCTACCCATTGCTCGGATATGTTTTTCATGGAATTTAACCATACGTCCAGTTTCACTACCTAATAGGACAAAATTATCACCATTAGTCTTTTTAACAGCAAGTAATTCGTCTGATGCTTTAAGATTTATACATATCTTTCCTGACGTACGTATGTTCTCAAATTCACTTATTGCTGTTTTCTTAACTAAACCTTTTTTGGTAACAAATAGCAGGAATTTCGTATCTTCTTGTGGGGTTACACTTAACATTGTATTAATACTTTCATCTTTATCTATTTGAAGTAAATTAATAATTGGTAAGCCTTTAGACTGACGATTAAACTCTGGAATTTCATAACCTTTTAGACGATAAACTTTACCTTTATTAGTAAAGAACAACAAGTAATCGTGGCTACTTAAATTAATCATATGTTCAACAAAGTCTTCTTCGTTAGTTGTCATACCTTTTATACCCATTCCACCACGTTTTTGAGCTTTAAAAGTATCACTAGTGGTACGTTTTATATAACCTTTATTAGTTAATGCAATAAGGATATCTTCTTCTGGGATAAGTGATTCATCTTCGATATATTCTATTGCAGTCATATCTATATCAGTACGACGTTTATCATTATATTTATCTTTTATTTCTAATAATTCTTCTTTTATAATATTTAAGACTTTTTCTTCTGATGCAAGAATACTTCTTAATTCATCAATTAATTTTAATAATTCATTTAGTTCTTCTTCAATTTTATCTCTTTCTAAGCCTGTTAATCTTCTTAAACGCATTTCAAGAATAGCTTCTGCTTGAACGTCTGATAGGCCAAATCTCTCCATTAAGCCTTGTTTTGCTTCTTCATCAGACTTTGATCCACGAATTAGTTTAATTACTTCATCAATGTGATCTAGAGCTATTTTTAAGCCCTCTAAGATATGAACACGTTTTTCAGCTTTATCTAAATCAAATCTAGTACGACGAATTATTACTTCTTTTTGATAATCAATGTATTTAGAAATAATATCTTTTAGGCCTAAAGTTTTAGGAACTCCATTATCGAGCATCAAGAAGATAATACCATAGGTTGTTTGAAAAGCAGTATGTTTATAAAGTTTATTTAAAATAACTTGAGCATTAGCATCTTTTCTTAATGTAATAGTTATTTTAACGCCTTCTTTTAAATCTACATGATAGTCTGTAATACCATCTAATACTTTATTATGAACTAATTCGGCAACTTTATTTTTTAATTCTAAAGTATTAACTCCATAAGGAACTTCGGTAATAACTATATATTCTCGACCATTTTTTTCTTCTATTTCGGCACGAGAACGAATTGTGATACTGCCACGGCCTGTTTCATAAGCTTTTTTGATACCCGAGTTACCTAAGATAATAGCACCGGTTGGAAAGTCTGGACCTTTAATATATTGCATTAAACCAGTAGTATCTATTTCGGGATTATCAATATAGGCTATACAACCATCAATTACTTCGCCAAGATTATGAGGGGGAATATTAGTTGCCATACCAACAGCGATTCCAGTAGTTCCATTTACTAAGATATTAGGAAATCTTGATGGCAATATTTCAGGTTCTTGTTCTGATTCATCAAAGTTTGGAGTAAAATTCACGGTATCTTTTCTAATATCTCTCAATAATTCCAAGGATATTTTAGATAATCTTGATTCAGTATAACGCATGGCTGCAGCGCCATAACCTTCAATATTACCAAAGTTTCCATGACCATCTACCAACATATAGCGATAGCTAAAATCTTGAGCCATACGAACCATAGCTTCATAAATACTTGAATCTCCATGAGGGTGATATTTACCCATAACATCTCCCACGATACGAGCACTTTTTTTATGAGGCTTATCTGGGGTGTAGCCAGATTCATACATAGAATATAAAATTCGACGATGAACAGGTTTTAGACCATCTCTTAAATCGGGTAGGGCACGGGCCACGATAACACTCATTGAATATTCAAGAAATGAATCTTTTACTTCTTTTACAATATTATTTTTTTCTAATCTATCCATTTAAACACCTCCTAAATATCAAGATTTTCAACATAAGTAGCATTCGTTTCAATAAATTCACGACGAGGTTCTACTTCTTCACCCATTAATTTATTAAATATTTCATCAGCAGCGATGGCATCATCAACAGTTATTTGTCTTAGAACACGTTTATTAATATCCATGGTTGTTTCATTTAATTCTTCAGCGTCCATTTCACCTAAACCTTTCATACGAGCAATATCATATTTAGTGTTTGGAGATAAAGTAGCAATATATTCATCGCGTTCTTGTTCATTTAAAACGTATTTAATGGTCTTTCCATGCTTAATAACGAATAATGGAGGTTGGGCAGCATATACATGTCCAGCTTCTACAATTGGTTTGAAGAAGCGATAGAAAAGGGTTAATAATAAGACACGAATATGAGAGCCATCAACATCGGCATCGGTCATAATTATAATTTTGTGATAACGAAGTTTATCTAAATTAAAGTCTTCACCAATTCCTGTACCAAAAGCCGTTATAATTGTTCTTATTTCTTCATTAGATAGAGCACGATCTAAACGGGCTTTTTCAACATTTAAAATTTTACCACGAAGGGGAAGAATAGCTTGAGTCATACTATCTCTTCCTTTAATTGCAGAACCACCGGCACTATCTCCCTCGACTAAGAATATTTCACTGATGGTTGCATCTTTACTTTTACAATCGGCAAGTTTACCAAAAAAGTTAGTTACATCTAAAGCGCCAGAACGACGAGTTGCTTCACGAGCTTTTTTGGCTGCGATCCTAGCACGAGAGGCTGTCATACTTTTTTCAACAATGCTTTTAGCAACTTGAGGATTTTCCATTAAGTATCTTTCTAGGCCTTGACCAAAGATATCACTGGCAATTTTACGAACTTCACTGTTGCCTAATTTAGTTTTAGTTTGGCCTTCAAATTGAGGATCGGGATGTTTACAAGAAATAATCATGGCTAAACCTTCACGAACATCATCCCCACTTAAAGCTTCATCTTTTTCTTTTAATAATTTAGCATTACGAGCATAATTGTTAATAATTCTCGTTAAAGCATTTTTAACACCATCTTCATGAGTTCCACCTTCATAAGTATTAATATTATTAGTAAAAGAGTAGATATTAGCAGTATAAGAATCATTATATTGCATAGCTACTTCAATACTAATATTATCTTCCATACCTTCAACATAAATAACATCTTCATGTAATGGTTGTTTATTTTTATTTAACATATTAACATATTCAATAATACCACCATTATAACAGAAAACATCACTTTTATCGGGAACTCTTTCATCAATTAAATGAATTCTTAAACCTTTATTTAAGAAAGCAAGTTCTCTTAAACGGGTTGCTAATGTTTCATAATTAAATTCTGTGGTTTCTTTAAATATAGTAGGATCAGCTTTAAAAGTTACAGTTGTACCTGTTCGATCTTTAGCACATTCTTCAATGATTTTCATTGGTTCACAAGGATGTCCTCCATTTTCAAATCTTTGATAATGAACTTCACCATCGCGGTAGACACGAACTTCTAACCATGTGGATAGGGCATTTACAACAGAGGCACCAACACCATGTAATCCTCCACTTACTTTGTAGCCGCCTCCACCAAATTTACCACCAGCATGAAGAATAGTAAAGATTGTTTCAATCGTAGATAAACCGGTTTTTTCATTAATACCAGTAGGCATTCCACGGCCATCATCTTTTACGGATACAGAATTATCTTTGTGGACAACTACTTCAATATCATCACAATAGCCGGCTAGGGATTCATCAACAGCATTATCAACAATCTCCCAAACTAGATGATGTAAACCTTTTTCACTAGTAGTTCCTATATACATGCCCGGGCGTTTTCTTACGGCCTCCAAGCCTTCTAATACTTGAATATCACTATCTGTATAATTATTTTCCATTTTTTATTCCTCCTTTACTTTACCATTTATAACATGAAATATTTTTGATTTGGCGAGTAACTTAGGGTCAACAAAATCTATTTCCGTAGTTGTTATAAATGTTTGTAACTTATCATCAAGTAATGTTAAGATATTATTTATTTTTTCTTGATCTAATTCACTAAATAAATCATCTAATATTAATATAGGTTTTTTATGTAAGCTATCTTCAATATTTTTTATTTCAGCAAGCTTAAAGGCAATAACACTGTTTTTTTGTTCACCAACAGAAGAAAATTCTTTAACAATTTCTTTATCTACTATAAATTCTATATCATCATGTTGAGGACCAAAGAGAGTTTTGCCCATAATTATTTCCCGGGAAATATTTTTCTCGTACATATTTAATAATTGGTCTTTCGTTTTATTCTTATATTCACTTTTATAATTTAACGATAGATGACCTTTGTTAGTGATTTTAAAATATATATCAGCAATATATTTATTAATATTTGTGATAAAATCTTGCCTAATAGCTACTATTTTTAAACCTGTATTAATAAGTTCGGCGGTTAAAATATTTAAAAAATCACTATTGAAATTATTTTTTTTACTAAGAGCTTTTAAATAAGAATTTCTTTGTTTTAAAAGTTTATTATAGTTATTTAAATATAATAAATATTCTTTATTAATGCCAGATATTTCAATATTTAAAAGTCTTCTTCTAGTCATAGGGGTGTCTTTTATTATTTTTAAATCATCAGGATTAAACAATATTACATTAACTTTTGTTATATAATCGCTTATTTTAGAAATTTTGTTATTATCAATTTTTATATGTTTACCTGTATCACTTACCACTATCTTATAACTATTTAAGATATTATCCATGATTAAACCTTCAATTTTGGTAATATTCTTGCCTTTTTTTATAATAACACTTTCATTACCTAAACGAAAAGTTTTGGTTAAACCTAAAATATAAATCGCTTCAACTAAATTTGTTTTCCCCATGCCATTTTGACCATAGATAATATTGGTCTCGGAACTAAATTTAAGTTCAAGAGATTCATAGTTACGAAAATTGATTAACTTTAAACTTCTAATTTCCATTTTTTGCCCCTACTTTGTTGATTTTTAAAAATTGGTATGTTGTTGTACTCCTATACCTAAGAATATTATATCATAAAATAGCACCCATTTAAAGTTGTTTTTTTAGATTTCGACCTCTTAAAGTTGATTCTAAACGAGTTGCACGCAATATTTGTTTATCTAAAATATAATAAGAGATATTTAATTCTATTTTTTGAAAATCTTTAAATTCAATTATTACTTTTTCGGGACTACTAGGATAATATTTTAAGATATTAGCTAAGTTAATCCAGCAACATTTTAAATTACGCATTGAATGCGTTGGAACAAATATTAAATTATCTAATTCACTTAATATAATGGGTGGTTTATAAGAACTACCTAAAAGATAAGCACTGCCATGTTGTCTACCTTCTAAACTAGAACCATTTAAAAAACAATTATGCATAATGACATCTAGTGTTTCTTCTTCAATAATAAATGTTTTTTCTGTTTCTATAACTTCTGTCATACTTTTTTTAGGAATTAAGATATTGGTTTTTTCTGTGATAATATAAGGCATGAAAAATTGCCTCCTTTCATATAAATAATTATGTTATATCATATTTAGAAGGCAAAATTTGTCGAATTGTGACTTATATATTTGTTTTTGGTCGCATTAATATGTTTTTATAGGTAAAATTAGTTGAATTAGTGATTCATCTGTTAATGATTTAATAATTAATGGTTTAACATCACTATTTAATAACAGTAATATTTCATCTTCTTGCATTGTTTTAATAGCTTCAAGCATATATTTAGAAGAGAAGGAAATTTCAAGTTTCTCTTTATTATTAGTTTCTACTGTTAATTGTTCTTCTACTTTACCAATTTCGGAAGCATAAGAATTGATAATCATTTTAGTATTTTCTAAAGACATTTTGACAATATTCTTATCTTTTCCTTGAGTTAGAAGAGCCGCGCGATCTATCGCGTCATTAAAGTCTTTTTTATTAACTTTAATAATATAAGCAAATTCACTAGGAATTAAATTACTAGTATTAGGATAATTACCACTTAAAAGATTAGTTTGAAAGTTAATATTTTTATATATAAATAATGCTTTATTATTAAAGATATGCATTTCGATATCTTCTTCATCAGTGATAATTCGCTCCAACTCCATAATATTTTTACCAGGAATAACTATTTCAATATCTTTTTCAACGGGAGAAGCAAGTTTAATGTTTTTCTTAGCTAAACGATATGAATCAGTGGCTGTTGTTTCTAAAACATCTTTACTAAATTTAAAGTTAACACCAGTTAGAATTGGTCTTAATTCTTGATTAGAGATAGCAAATACTGTTTGATTAATAATAGTTTTAAATATATCACCTTTAATAATTATAGGTTCTTTACTAAGTTCTAACTTAACATCGGGATAATCATTAATATCTAAACAATTTAAATTATATTGGTTATTATCAGTATAAATTTTAATTTTTAAACCATCTATAACTTCAAAGTTAATAATATCACTTGGCATCTTTCTTACTATATCTAGGATATATTTACTTTGAATAATAATACCACCTAAGTTAGTAACTTGTTTAATATCTTTAGATTCTATTAAAACTTTAATTGTTAATTCTGAATCACTGGCAGTTAGATATAAACCTTCTGTGGTTAATTCAAATTTAATTCCATTTAAAACGGGGATAACATTCTTAGTAGATATAGCTCTTATAACATTGTTTAATCCTTCTAATAAAATATTTTTTTCAATTGTAAATTTCATATTTATTCCTTCTTTCTAAAATATATTAATATTTATTATACTGTTAGTAATGTTTGTAAGTTGTTTTTGACCTTTATTTAAGGCAAAATAATTGATTTTTTTTGTTGATAAGTAGTTATTTATTAACATTAAATTAAAGTTTTATCTACAATTTGGATTTTATTTCTTTGATTGTCCTTTCTAGCTCGGCATTAGATACAAGTTCTTTTTCAATTTTATCACAGGCAAATATGACAGTTGAATGATCACGTCCTCCAAATTCTAAGCCAATTCTAGGATATGTTTCGTCTGTTTCGAGCCGGCAGAGATACATAGCAAGTTGTCTTGGGTGAGCGACTTTATTACTTCTTTTTTTACCTTTTAAATCATCTATTGTTATATTATAATGATCGGCGACGGCTTTTTGGATTTTAGTAATATTATTGTTAGAATAGATGTTTTTATTAACAAAATCTTTTAAAGCTTCACAAGTAAATTCTAAATCTATTACTTTAGGTACAATCATAGCGGTATATGCCATCAATCTATTTACAGCACCCTCCAGGAATCTAACATCATTTTGACAAGCATTAGCAATATATTCAATGCTTTCTTCTTTCATTAAATTTGCTAGACTGGTGTTTTCAATTTTTTTACGAATAATTCGACATCTTAAGTCAAAATCGGGAGGATAAATATCAACAGGTAAGCCCCACATAAAACGAGATCTAAGACGTTCTTCTAATATTTTTAAATCATCTGGGGAACGATCACTACTAATGATTATTTGTTTATTGGATTGATGCAGATAATTAAAAGTGTTAAAAAATTCTTGTTGGGTTTTTTCGGCACCTACTAAATATTGGATATCATCAATTATTAGTACATCAATATTGCGATATTTATTTTTAAATTCTGTTGCGTATTCTAAAGTGTTTTTGGCATTATCAGGATTAGCAATGTTAGTATATTCGGTCATAAATTCATCACAGGTACAATATAGTACTTTACGGTTTGAGCTGGCAGTAATATAATTACCTATCGCGTGCATTAAATGAGTTTTACCAAGGCCACTTTTACCATAGATAAATAAAGGATTATGGATACGGCCTGGAGCTTCGGCAACGGCCATCGCGGCTACTTTGGCTAAACGATTGGTATCTCCTACAACGAAGTTTTCAAAATTAAGATTAGGGTTTAGGTTAGTATTAAAGTTATTGTGGATAACTTCTTCTTTATTAACAGTTGGAGGAGGAAGAGTATCTAGTTCTTCTTCTAATACAAATTCGATATCATAATTAATATTGTTAATATTATATAATGTTTTTTCAATTAATGAATAGTAATTATCACCAAGCATCCGTTTATGAATTTCCATAGGAACTTCAAAAGTTATTTTGGTAGAGGTTAGGGAAACTATTTTTAAATCATTAAACCAGGCATGAAATGATGCTGGATTTATTTCTTTATATATGTTGTCTAGAAATGTTTTTAGTAATTCTTCTTTATCCATAAACCTCACCCCGCTTATAGTCCTAATGTTTTGTAAATTAATTGTATCGCAAAAAAGGTCGAAAATAAAGCTAAAAATGTAAAAAAATTTTATTCACAAGTTATAAACATAGTTTTTCTTAGTGTTTATGCAAGATTGGAGAGTTATCTACATTACTAACAAAATGAATTTGATTTTAATTAACAATTAACAGTTGATATTTTTGATTATATTGTGGAATGTGTTAGTAATTGATTTAAAATGGTTATTTTTATTAGTTATTATTTAGGTTTTGATCTTTTAATCTATATGTTAATAAGTAGATATTTATACACTTTTTAATTGAAAAACTATGTTTATAAGAAATACTTGGATAAGTTTTTAGAAATATTTGATTGTTAATAAGATGTGAATGAAAAAAATTATCCACATTATCCACATTAAAATGTTGATAACTTTAAATGATTTATAATTTTTAGTTAGGAGAGTAATTAATTTAAGATAAATAAAATTTAATATATTTATATGTGTTATTAGGTATTAATATGCTAAAATTCTTGACTATTGGCTTAGAAAATATTATAATTAAAATACTTGAAATTTTTTAAGGAGGTGGAGCTCATGAAAAGAACTTATCAACCAAATAATCGTAAGAAAGCTAAAAAGCATGGATTTTTTGCTCGTAAAGAGTCAAATGTATTAAAAAGTAGACGTAATAAAGGTCGTAAAGTTTTAGCTAGATAACCACTTTTTTAGAGTGGTATTTTTTTTGAAAGTAAGTGATTGACTTGAAAAAATATGAGATGGTAAAGAGAAATACAGATTTTAATAATATAATTGAAAATGGAAAGTATTTAAAATCGAAATATTATAATATATATTATAAGGATGGGTTTAAAGATTATCCTATGTTTGGTTTAGCTGTTAGTAAGAAATGTGGGAATGCTGTAGAAAGAAATAAAATTAAAAGAAGACTTAGACATATTTTAGATAAGAATAAAAAAATGTTTCAAAAAAAGCGTAATTATATTATAATGGTAAAGAAGGGTATTTTGGATATTACATTTCAAGAGATGGAAAAGAATTTAGTAGATACTATGGAAAGGATACAAAATGAAGAAATTTAAAATTGGAATTATAGTGTTAATGATTGTAATGCTTACAGGATGTGGGAATAGTAACTATATTATGAAAGATAATAAACCAGTACAGAATGACGCGACTGGACAAGTATTACAAAAAGATATTTTATGTAAGCCAGTAGATAAAGATTTAGATAAGTTATATTCAGAATATAAAGATCAAACTAAAATAGCTTATGATAAACTTCCTAAATGTGCAGATTTTAAAATGAGTAGTAATAAAGCTTCAGGTTTATGGGAAGGATTATTTGTTAAGCCTTTAGCATTTATTATCTTAAAATTGGGATATTTAATTAATAATTTTGGTTTATCAGTAATTATTGTTGGACTTGCTATAAGATTAATATTAATGCCTATTTCTATAAAAACAATGAAGCAATCTAATAATTTAAAGAAAGCTCAACCAGAATTAGCAAGAATTGAAAGAAAATACGCAAATAGGACGGATAATGAAGCAATGCTTCAAAAGTCTCAAGAAATGATGATGGTATATAAGAAGTATAATATTAGTCCTTTTGGTAGTTGTTTACTGGCTTTTATTCAGCTTCCTTTGTTCTTTGCATTTTTGCAAGCAATAAATAGAACTCCTGCGATATTCGAGGATAAGTTTTTAGGTTTAACTTTGGGTAGAACACCTATGATGGGACTTTTTGAATATCATCAATGGGGATATATTGCCATAATAGTTTTAATTATTTTAACGACATATTTGTCATTTAGAAATTCAATGGGTTCTAATCAAACAGGTAATCCAGAGATGGAAAGCCAAATGCAGTTTATGTTTAAGTTTATGATTATTATGATTTCGGTAGCGTCTTTATATTTATCTACAGCGATAGCTCTATACTGGATAGCAACAAATGGTTTTGTGGTCGTACAAAATTTAGTAATTAAAAAAATAAATGAGATGGAAGATAAAAAAGATGTTATAATAAAGCCAAAGAAAGAAAAAAGGGTTAAGAAAGGAAAGTAGTCATGAATGTAGTAAGTGAAGTTGCAAAAACTAAAGATGAAGCATTAAAACAAGTATTAACTAAATTAAATGCAAGTGAAGATGAAGTTGTTTATTCTTTTCAAGAATCTAAAGGTGGTCTTTTTAAGGGAACTCAATATGAATGTTCTGGTTATCTTAAAACTGAGGTATTAAATGAAGCTGAAAAGTTTTTAAAAGAATTGTTAAATGGTATGGGTATTGATGTAACTATGGAAGTAAGTTCAAAAGAAAATACGACAACTATAAAAATGTATTCTTCTAATAATCCGATTTTAATAGGAAAAGATGGTCGCAATTTAGAGGCTTTATCAGTAATTGTAAGACAATTTATTAAAAATTTGGCACCTGTTAATGGGCCGAGGGTATTACTTGATGTAGAAGATTATAAAGATAGACAAGTTAAAAGACTAGAAAGACTAGCTAAAAATTTGGCGAGAGAAGTAAGAAGTACTAAACAAGATATAGAAATGGATAATATGAATTCTTACGAAAGAAGAATTGTTCATAATATTTTGACTGATTTTAAAAATATTAAAACGGAAAGTGTTGGAGAAGAACCTAATAGACATGTGGTTATAAAATACGTGGAATAGGATTATTGATATTTGGTTTAAAGTTAGATGGTTTTTTAACATTAATATTTAGTGGGCTAATTAAATTGGGGTAATGGTGGGTTACTCTGATTTTTTTTATGTAATATATTTATGGGTTAGGTATTATTTTAGATTGGTGGTGGAATTAAGTTGAAAGAGGAAGAGTTAAGAAAGTTATTAAGTAGAGATTATGATGATATGTTAGTTGAGAAGATAATTAAGGGAATGCAAGAAAAAAGAAAGGTTACTTTAAGAATAAATACTTTGAAAGCAAGTAAAGAAGAAATATTGCAAGTATTAAATAATGAGGGAATTGAGTATAATTTGGTTTCATGGTATCAAGATGCTTTTATTATAGAAAATAAGGCTGAAGAAGACATTAGAAATTTAGATATATATAAGGATGGGAAAGTATATTTACAGAGTCTATCCGCGATGATACCTGCTTTGATGCTGGATCCTCAAGAGAATGAAACAATTTTAGATATGACCGCAGCACCTGGTGGGAAGACAACTCAAATCGCAGCATTAGGGCATAATAAAGTGATGATTACGGCGGTTGAGAAAAACAAGATTAGAGCGGAAAGGTTAAAGTATAATATAGATAAGATGGGAGTTAAAAAAGCAGTAATAATTAATGAAGATGCTAGAAAGTTAAATGGTTATAAATTTGATAAAGTTTTACTGGATACTCCTTGTAGTGGTTCGGGGACACTTAGAATTATTGATGGCGTAGTGGAACAAGAATTTAGTGAAGAATTAATTGCTAGGTGTGTTAAGTTTCAAGAGAAGTTACTTTTACGCGCTATAGATATGGTGATGGTTGGACATGATATTGTGTATTCTACTTGTTCTATATTGAAATGTGAGAATGAAGAGATAATTAAAAAATTTGTGGATAAAGGTTTAGTGGAGATTGTCAATATAGATAAAGATAGGTTTAAAAATATGGAGTTACTTCCTACATCTTTGCCTGGTGTTTTGGGCGTGGCTCCTAATTTAGAGTATGAGGGATTTTTTGTGGCGCATTTGAGGAAAATATAATATAGTAGGGAATAGATGATGCTGGTAATAAAATAAAAAATATATAATTGATTGATAGTTTTAGGAAATTTAAAAACAGGAGTAATATGGATTGCTTCTTTTTTATTAAAAACAAATCATAATTTAGCTTGACTTATTGTTTAGCACGTGCTAATATAGTTTTAGGAGGGAAAATTATGAATGATTTAATAGCCGAGATTAGAAAAAAACAAGATGAAATGATAATAATGATAAATGCAACTTTTGATGAAATTATTAGAAAAGTTGGTAATTTAAATTTGGATAGCAATAGTGAAAAGAATGAATATGAAGTTTCTTATCCTTTAACTAATGTAGGTGGGTTTAAGGGTGAAAAAGTAATTGCTGTTATAATTAATGGTGAAAGGTATATTGTGCCAACTTGGAAAATTGCTGTTAAAACTATCTTAGATGAAGTTTTAAAAGATAATAAGATGAAATCGAAAATGAATTTTTTGTGCGATAAACTGTTAGGTAGAGTTAGGAATAGACTTGCTCATACTAGTGATGGAATGAGAAGTGCTATTAAATTAGATGAAAATTTATATATGGAAACACATTATGATACCGAAACTTTAATGAGATTTTTGTTACAAATATTAAATGAGATTAACTATGATTATAGCAAAATTCAAGTGGTTTTAAAAATATAAGTTGGTGTTCTATGATAATTGATAGAATTATGGAAGTTATTAGTATTATTATTGCAATTTTTGTGCCTTTCTATCTTAATTATTTAAATAATAATTCTAAAATTAGGATTAAATGTATTAAAGCTATTAATGATGCTAGAAGAGTACGTGGAAAAGTAATTTTAGTTAATAACAATAAAAATGAAATTGTTATAGATGATCTCTTTATTAAAGATATAAAAAATAAATCTACTATAAATTTAAATATTTTTTTATATAAAAATGATGTTGATAATTCTTTATGTTGTTGTTTTCCGGTTAATCTTTGGTTTGGAGAAGCGTTAAATGTTTTAATAGAAGATAAAGATATAATAAAGTTAGAAAAAAATTTAAAATTAAATAAAGTGTTTTTATATTGTAAAATAAGAAATTATGGAACAATTAGGAAAAAAATAAAAATTTGTTAAATCATATTTTGAAAGTTATTGGGATTTAATGATTTAAGTATTTTTATGTTATCACGTTATGGATTGTTTTTCATAATTTATATTAGGTGATAAACATGGATTATGCAGATGGAAGAGCTAGAAAGAAAGTTGTTATTGATGCTGGACATGGGGGAGAAGATCCAGGAACTAGTGCAAATGGAATAGTTGAGAAAGATTACACTTTAATGATAAGTAAATATATGAGAGATAGATTAAATGAACTGGGAATAGAAAATGCTTTAACAAGAGATATGGATGTAAGTTTAGATTCGACTAATAGGCCTAAAGTTGCTCAAAGTAAGTTTGGTACTGGTAGTGATGTTATAATGGTGTCTAATCACATTAATGCAGGAGGTGCGCAAGCAGATTTTGTGATTATGTATAATCATTCATAAGCTACTTGAAATTACTAAAATTACATTTAAATATTCACCAAAATAGTATATAATTTATTTAGCGGGGTGAATATCATGCGAAGACTAAATATATTTGTAGATGAAACTGGAGAATTTGGCTTTGGTAAGGGAGCATCAGAACTTTATGGCATTTCATTTACTTTTCATGAACAAAATGATGATATTATACCTGAACTTTCTAATTTAAATGAGAGACTTAATAGAATTGGCTATACTAAAATGATTCACATGGCTGATTTGATAATGAGACGTGGTGATTATTCTAACTTTGATATCAAAAAAAGAAAAAGTATATTTAATGCTATATATCAATTTTCAAGAAAAATACCTGTAAAATATCACACGATAATAACTGATAAAAAATATACTGAAAGTAGTTGTGTATTAAGGCAAAAAGTTTCTAGTGAAATAAATAAGATGATAAAAGAACATGAAGATTATTTTAGTAAATTTGATAAGATTGTGATGTATTATGATAATGGTCAAGAAACATTAGGTATAATTCTTGACTCAATCTTTTCAAGGTATGATGGTTTTGAGCATAGAGTGGATTTTGATCATGAAGAAAAAAGATTATTTCAAGTATCTGATATGCTAACTTATATTGATAAATACGATTATAAATATAAAAATAAAATGTCATTTACAAA
>CANRBQ010000001.1 GCA_947628905.1 uncultured Bacilli bacterium | reverse complement strand
CATGCCAAGATAAGTGATAGTAAAGCAGATATCAATATATTATCAATATTTATAAAAGATGAAGAAACAGGAAAATACAAGAAAGCAGAAACAATGCCAGATAGTAATTATATTTTAAACAATAAATCAAGTCAATGTAGTAATGGAGTTAGTGTATTTACTGATAGAAATGATAATACAATTAAAATAAAAGATTTAACTAATGAAGGTACAAGTTGCTACTTATATTATGATAAGATAGTTTTGTCTTCAGATAGAACTTTAACGAATTTGTATTTAAGTTCACAAGGAGAAATAGGACCAATAACTGGACCAAGCTGTGAAGGGACAAAAAATTCATTATGTTATAATGGAAGTATTAACTCATATAATAAAGAGAATAATATGGCCCAAAACGGAGTATATGAGGCAGAAGATGACTTTGGAATTAGTTATGTGTTTAGGGGAACTGTAAATAATAATTGGGTAAAATTTGGAAAAATAACAGAAACAAGTGAAGATATATGGTGGAGGATTATCCGTATCAATGGCAATGGGACAATAAGATTGATATATGCTGGTAAAGGAAGCAATACTCCAGAGACAACTGGAATTGGAACTCGAACATCAATGAGTGATTTTAATATATCATCTGGTGATAATACATATGTAGGATTTATGTATGGTGAAGAAAACTCTGATAATTATGAGAGCACGCATCAAAATACAAATAAAAGTATAATAATGAGTAATTTGGAAAGTTGGTATAATACAACAAATCTAGAAAAATTAAAAAATAAAATAGATGTAGAAACAGGTTTTTGCAATGATAGGGATTTAGCAACGGAAGCACATGGAAGTTATGGAATAAAAGGATACGGCAAAGAAGATACTGCCTATGCTGGAGCAGATAGATTATGGAAAGAGAAAAGTGCAAGTGAGGATACTGTTCAAAGACCCACATTAAAATGTGGAAAAGATACAATTTCGAGAAAAAGAGATTTGTTCACAGGACCTAATGCAACAAAAGGCGGAACAAATGGTGCGAACGGAAATGTAGAAGGAAATAATAAATTAACTAAACCAGTAGGTTTAATCACGATGGATGAAGTGATATATGGTGGAAGTTTTATTTCACAATACAATAGTAAATATTGGTTGTATACAAATAGTGGATATTGGACTATGACGCCGTTTGTAGGGTCTAGTTATACTACAGATGTTTTTAATGTTAGTCAAGATGGATTACTACATGATTATCCCGCAACTTATTCATCTGGTATGCGCCCAGTAATAAATTTAAAAGCAGATACAACATTATTAGTAAACAATCCTAATAATAAAGGAACAATAAACAATCCATACATAGTTCAATAAAATTAAACAAAAAACTTGTCTATTATGCTTACCTTTTTATTAATAGACAAGTTTATGGGTTATACCTTTACCCAACATAATACAGGAATAGATTGTATATTATATACTATCTATTCTTTATTTTTTTTTATTAAACATAATGTCAACCAATCTTATTTTTCTTGTTAATTACTAAATTATAAGCTATACTATTGATAGGTGATATATATGTTACATTATTATGAAAAAATTTTAATATCTATTATTATCTTTTTAGGAGTTACCATTGGAACTGCAGGTATAATTGGTAATTATGTCAAAGTAGTAAGAGATAGTAAACCAAATCCTAACAGTATGATTCTTGAAAATATCAGCATTTAACTACCTCTTTAGCCGCGTTACTATAAGCTCGAAGTAAACCACCAGCCCCTAGTTTAATGCCTCCAAAATATCTCACAATTACAATTAAAACATTATCTAAATTATTATAATTAATAATATTTAAAATAGGCATACCCGCGGTTCCATTTGGTTCTTTATCATCAGACTTTTTAACTTGGTTTTGAATTTTATAAGCATAAGGCAAATGTCTTGCTTTTTTATGTTCTTTTTTTAAATTATCTAATATAAAATTTACTTCTTCTAAAGAATTGATTTCATAATAAAAAGCCATAAATTTTGATTTTTTAATTTCTAAAGTATAAGAATTTAACAATTTCATAACATCACCATCTTAATTATATCTTAAAAAATTAAAAAATTGTAGTATAATATTTAAGTAGGTGAAAAAAATGTTTAAAGATAAATTAAAATTAATTCCTCATTTACCAGGATCTTATCAAATGAAAAATAGTGAAGGCACAATTATATATGTAGGTAAAGCCAAAGATTTATTTAAACGTGTTAATTCTTATTTTAATCGTCCTCATACAGGTAAAACAGCTAAAATGGTAAGTGAAATCGCTGATTTTGAATATATTGTGGCATCATCAGAATTAGAAGCTTTCTTATTAGAATTTAATTTAATTAAACATTATGACCCTAAATATAATATTTTACTTAAAGATGATAAAAGTTATCCCTATATTGAATATATAAATAAACCATATCCTAAATTAAAAGTATCAAGATATTTAAATATTAAAAAGAAAGACAAAAAAATGTTATTTGGCCCATATCCCAATGCTTATGCCGCCAGAAGAATAGTATCTTTAATTAATAGATTATATCCCTTAAAAAAATGTGAAACAATGCCCAAAAAAGTTTGTTTATACTATCATATTGATGAATGTTTAGGATACTGTGAACATAAAGTAGACACTATTAAACTTAAAAATATGGAAGAAGAAATATTATCTTTTCTAAGAGGTAATGGCGATATTTTAAAAAATAAAATAATTGAAAAGATGAATATGTATAGTAAAAATCTTAATTTTGAAATGGCTTTAGAACTAAAAAAAGAATTAAATTATATAAATATTATTTTAGATAAACAAAAAATGGAATTACATGATTTTATTAATCGTGATTGTATAGGTTATTATTTTGATAAAGGCTATTTAAGTATTCAAATTCTCTTTTTAAGAAATGGTCGTATGGTTGGAGGTCATACAGATATTTTTCCCGTTATAAGTGATTATCAAGATGAACTAGATTATTATATTATGAATTTTTATAGTCGTCATGAAATACCTAAAGAAATACTTGTAACCGAAGATATTAATAAAAATATATTATCAGAGATTATTAAAACTAATTTTGTTGTTCCTCAAAAAGGCAAAAAAAAGAATTTAATTGATATGGCTTCTTTAAATGCTAAAATAAATCTTGAAAATGAAATGGAACAAATATCTAAAGATGAAGCTAAAACAGAAGTAGCTAATGAAGAATTAAAAGAATTATTAAATTTAAATAAATTGGATCGTATAGATTTATTTGATAATTCTAATCTTTTTGGAGAATTTACTGTTAGTTGTATGGTTGTCTTTAAAAATGGTCGTCCAGCTAAAAAAGAATATCGTAAATATAAAATAAGTTTAGATAAAAATGATGATTATCATACGATGGAAGAAGTTATTTATCGTCGTTATTATCGAGCTTTAATGGAAAAAACTGAACTTCCTGATTTAATTATTGTTGATGGAGGAATTAATCAAATAAATGCTTGTTTAAATATTTTAAATGATTTAAATCTAAATATTAGAGTATGTGGTTTAAGAAAAAATGATAAACACCGTACTAATGATTTAATTGATAGTTTAGGTTATCGTACTATAGAATTAGATAAAACTAAAGCTGTATTCCATTATTTAACTAGAATGCAAGATGAAGTTCATAGATATACTATAAGTTATCATCGTACTATCCGTAGTAAAGGGGCTATATCTAGTGTTTTAGATAATATTGAAGGTATTGGAGTTAAACGTAAAAAAGAATTAATTAGAACTTTTGGCAGTGTAAATAAAATGCGTAGTGCAAGTTTATCTGAATTAACTAAAATCTTACCTGAAAATGTTGCTATTAATTTACAAGAATACTTAAATAATTTAAAAGAAGAACAGAAACATAATAAGTAACTAAATAATTGATAAAGATTGAATTTAATATTTAATTTTAGTATAATTAATACAAGGTGGTAACATGGAGAAGTTAATAGAACTTGTAAAAAATGAAAATGTTATAGTGTCCAGTAAAATTATAACTTATGATAATCCTGATACTATATATATTCCTTTAAAACCAGTATCTACAATTCTAATTAAACAAAATGAACAAATAAAAATAGGTACCCCTTTATTTAAAACTAAAGAATATATAGAAACTTCTCCTATCTCAGGAGTTATCTCTGGCTTAAAAAAAGTAAATACTTTAAATGGTTTAGCAAATGCTATAGAGATCCATAATGATTTTCAAGAAAAAAAACTTATTAAATCTCAAGTTAAAATAAATCTTAATAATCTACCCCAAGATAAATTAACTAAACTTATCGCGTTACAATTTAAAATAGATATAACTAAAACTAATGAAATAATCTTAAATGCTATTGATGATGAACCATATGTTTTAATAGAAAACTTCTATTTATTAAATTATTATGAAGAATTTTTAGAACTCTTAGATAAATTAGCTAAAATATATAATATTGAAAATATAACTATCTGTGTTAAATCAACAAGTGGTGAAAATATCCATAAACTAATGGAATGTTTAGGTATGTATCCTAATATTAAACTTAAAATAATTCCTAATTTATATTTATTAGGAAAAGAATCTTTTTTAAAAAAGTATTTAAATACTTCATCTAATGCTTTAATAATTAAAGCTAGTCTTTTATATGATATGTATAATCTTATTAAAAGAAATCGTCAAAAAACTGATAAATTAATTATAGTAACTGGAGAAGCTCTAAAAAATCCTTCCATATTTAAAGTTAGAATAGGTCTAAAACTAGAAGAATTATTAAATAATTATTTAGATATTACTTCCCAAGATATTGTTTTTTATGCTAATGGTCTTATGACTGGTCATGAAATAACAGTTAAAGATTTTATTATTACCGAAGATATTGATAGTATTATTTGTATGCCTAAAAAAGCTAATCCTAAACCCCTTAAATGTCTAAACTGTGGAGCTTGTACTTCTATTTGTCCTGTTGGTATTAGTCCTATTTTATTAAGTAATTCTAAATATTATAATAAAGTAAAAGATAAATGTTTAAAATGTGGATTATGTTCTTATATTTGTCCTGTTTACATAAATTTTAATGATTACCTACAAGGAGGAAAAAATGAATAAATTACCAGTTTTACATTATCCTAAAAATATCAAAAGTCTAATAAATAGTTATTATATAGCCCTAATTCCTTTATTAATATTTGGCTTTTATAAAAATGGTTTATTATTATATTTTAATAACTTAATTAATTTTAAAAATGCTTTAATTCCTATATATTACTATATTATTAGTATTCTAATAGGTTTTATAATATCTAAATTTTTTAAAGAAGACTATAAAATAAATATTTTAATTTCTTTATCAGTTACTAGTACTATTTCTATTAATAGTAATATTTATATGTATCCTCTTATTTTATTTATTGCTTTATTTATAATTAAATATTTAATATCTAAATATAATTTAAATATAAATTCAGAATCAACAATAAGAATAATTATCTTATTAAGTTTATTATTAAACACTTATTCTTATTTAAATATCGCAGAAAAATTAAATAAATTTAATTATAATCTCGCAGATATCTTTATTGGTCATGGAGTAGGGGGTCTAGCTAATACTAGTCTTTTAATTCTTATTATCAGTTTAATTATTTTAAGTTTAAATAAATTTTATAAAAGAAATATTGCTTATACTTCTATAATTAGTTTTATTATTCTAAACTTAATAAGTATTTTCTTATTTAAAAATACAGAATTAATTAATATTATCTGTAATGGTTATGTTTATTTTGCTTTAATTTTTATGGGTGCCAATCTTACAACTGGTCCTCATCATGAAAAGGGAATGACTATATATGGTCTAATTTTAGGTATATTAACTTATATTTTTACTTTAATATTTAAATATGAAGGTGTATATATTGCCATTCTTTTAAGCAGTTTCTTTATTCCTTTAATTAATAAATTTACTGATAGAAAATATTTACAAGTTTAACTTTATATGTTATATTATCTCTAATAACTCGTTTAAAGCGAGTTTTTTTATTAGAAAGGAAGAATATGAAAAAAATTTCAATTATTTTATTTATCTTTATTTTATATTTAATTATTAATTATATTCCTACCCTAAAATATAATTTACCTCTTATTAAAACTTCTAATACTATTACTAAAGAATCTACTATTCTAGAAATACCCAAAATATCTTTTAAAAAAGAATTTAATAAAAATAATACTAATGTTGATATAGGCTTATGGGTAGCTAAAGAAAGTGTTTTTCCTGATACTTTTCCCAGTTCAGTTATTATCGCAGCTCATTCGGGAAATGGCTCTAATGCTTACTTTAAAAACTTATATAAATTAAATATTAAAGATCAAGTTAATTTATATTATCATAATAAAATATATAATTATGAAATCTTTGAAATTACTACTGAACCTAAAACAGGTACTCTTTATCTTAAAGATTCTTATCAAAATTTAATTACCCTTATAACATGTACTAAAAATGACAATTCTAGCCAAACTATCTACTATGGAACCCTAAAAAGTGTAAATAATGCGTAAAATTTTACAAATTTAGCAAAATAAAAAAAGGAAATAAGCAGGGTACCGGTAATATATATAATTAGAAGGACAATTTTGAGGTGATGCCAAATTGCAAGACCAAGAACTAGAAAACATTCGTAAACAGGCCAATATTGTTGATATAATTTCTAGCTATTTACCCTTAACTCAAAAAGGCAAAAACTACTTTGGTGTTTGTCCCTTTCATGAAGATCATTCTCCTAGTATGTCTGTAAGCGCGGATAAGCAAATATATAAATGCTTTTCCTGTGGTGCCGCGGGTAATGTCTTTACTTTTGTTAAAGAATATGAAAATGTTAGTTTTCTTGAAGCTGTTAAAATAGTCGCTGAAAAAAGTGGTTTAGTATTTCATGGTCATATAAAAGAAACACCTGTAATTAAAAATCATCAAGAAGAATATAACATTATGGATTTAGCCTTAAAATTTTATCAAAATAATTTAAATACTAATGAAGGTCTTAAAGCTAAAGAATATCTAAAAAATAGAAAATTAAAAGAAAGTGTTATTAAAGATTTTGATTTAGGCCTAGCCTTAGGCAAAAACTATTCCTTAAATAATTTATTATTAAAGAAAAATTATAAAATAGAAACTTTAGTAAATTTAGGTTTAGTTAATCGTAATGGGGAATATTTAAATGATGTTTTTAATTATCGTATTATTTTTCCTATTCATGATTTAGAAGGAAATCCCATTGGTTTTACTGGTCGTATCTATGAAAATAATGATCAAGCTAAATATATAAATTCTAAAGAAAGTGTTATTTTTAAAAAAGGGCAAATCTTATTTAATTACCATCGTGCTAAAAATGCTATTAAAAAAGAAAAAGAAGTTATTATTGTCGAAGGTAACATGGATGCCATAAGATTATATTCTGAAGGGGTTAAAAATGTTGTAGCCCTAATGGGAACTAGTCTTACCAAAGATCAAGTAAATATTATTAAAAATATGCGTGCTAAAGTTATATTAATGTTAGATAATGATAATGCTGGAGAAATAGCTACTTACCAAAATGGCAATATTCTAGTTTCCTCGGGAATTAATCCCTTTGTAGTAAGACTTACAAATGAAAAAGATCCCGATGAATATATTATTAAAAATGGTATTGAAGCTTTAATTAATAACTTAAAAAAACCTCTTTCTTTTTTAGATTTTAAACTATCATATTTTAAAAAAGATAAAGATTTAAATAAAACTGAAGACTTAGTAAGTTATATTAAAGAAACTATTGCTAGTTTAAAAACTATTGATGATGAATTAACAAGAAATATTACTATTAAAAAAATAAGTGATACTTATAATGTTCCTCTAGATATGTTAGAAGCTGAATTAAATAAAAGTATTCCTAATGTATCTAAACAAGAAGTTTCTCAAAATAAACCAAAAGTACTAGACAAAAAGAAAATATCTAAGTATGATAGAGCCTGTATTAATATTATTTATTTCATGCTTAATGATGCCCAATATATTGAATGTTTTAAAAAAGATTTAGGTTATTTTAAAATAAAGAAATATCGCAATATAGCTAATGAAATAATTTATTACTATGAGCTTTATAATAATATTAGTATCGCTGATTTTATAACTTATATTGCTGATAAAGATTATATATATGATGATGCTATGGAAGTAATAAAAGAAGCTCAAATAGAAGAAATAACAATGTCTAATTTTACGGAATTATTAAAAACAACTATTAAAGAAGAACAAAAATTAGAAATAGAAGAAATAAAAGAAAAAATAAAAAATGAACTAGATGAAAATGAAAAAATTAAATTAATGAATAAATTTACTGAATTAAAAAAAGGATGTGTAGAAAATGGATAAAAAAGAAAATACTGTTGAAAAGGCTACTAAAATCGCCGAGATTAAATCATTAGAAGAAAGAATAAGTGAATTATTAAAGAAAGGTAAAGAAAAGAAATATATTACTTTTGAAGAACTTGCGGATGCTTTAAAAGGCCTAGATATTGATAATGATTCTTTAGATGAAATTTATAATACTTTAATGGAAAATGAAATTCAAGTTATCGCTGATGAAGAAGAAGCGGCTACAACTGAAGGTGGTATTCCTAAAGTTTTAGAAGAAGAACCTATATTATTAGATGATGCTGAATTAACTAAAGATATTAATATTAATGATCCTGTTCGTATGTATTTAAAAGAAATAGGTCGTATTAGTTTATTATCTCCTGAAGAAGAATTAGAATTAAGTGAACTTGTAGCCCATGGTGATGAAGTTGCTAAAAATAAACTTGCCGAATCTAATCTTCGTTTAGTTGTAAGTATAGCCAAAAGATATGTGGGAAGAGGTCTCTTATTTTTAGATTTAATTCAAGAAGGTAACATGGGCTTAATGAAAGCCGTTGATAAATTTGATAGTGATAAAGGCTATAAATTTTCTACTTATGCAACCTGGTGGATAAGACAAGCTATTACTCGTGCTCTAGCCGATCAAGCAAGAACTATTCGTGTTCCCGTTCATATGGTTGAAACAATCAATAAAATGAGTCGTATTCAAAGACAATTAACTCTTGAACTTAATCGTGAACCATCTGAAGAAGAATTAGCTAAAAAAATGGGTATTAGCTTAGATAAAGTAAGAGAAGTAATTAAAATTAGTCAAGAACCAGTTTCATTAGAAACACCAATTGGAGAAGAAGATGACTCCCATTTGGGGGATTTCATTAAAGATGAATCAAGTATGTCTCCTGAAGAATATGCAACTAATGAAATATTAAAAGAAGAAATAAGAAGTGTTCTAATGACTTTACAAGTAAGAGAACAAGAAGTCTTAGAATTAAGATTTGGTCTGGTAGATGGTACTTGCCATACTCTAGAAGAAGTAGGTAAAAAATTTAATGTTACCCGTGAAAGAATACGTCAAATAGAAGCTAAAGCTTTAAGAAAACTACGTCATCCATCTCGTGCCAAAAAATTAAGGGATTTCTTATCTGACTAATGCTAAACTTAAAACTTAAAACTATTGCTTTACTAATAAATAAAGATGATATAGTAATTGATGTTGCCTGTGATCATGCTTATTTAGCTATTTATTTAAAAGAACATAACTTATGTAAAGAAGTTTATGCCTCTGATATTAGTAAAGAAGCATTAAATAATGCTAATAAAAATATTAAGAATTCTAATTTAAATATTAAAACTTATTTATCAGATGGTTTACTAGATATTCCTATTAAAGAAAATAAAATAAATACAGTTATAATCGCTGGAGTAGGAACAAATACTGCTCTAAATATTGTAAAAACATCTAAAGATATTCCTAAATATATCATTAGTAGTAATAATAATCATGAAGAATTAAGAAAAAATATGCAAAATCTAGGATTTTATAATGAAAAAGAAATAGTAATAAAAGAAAATAAAAAATATTATCCTATTATTATCTTTCAAAAAGATTCTAAAAAAGATAATGAATTTATTCTTAAATATGGCAAAAGTACAAATAAAGAATATTATAAATATTTATTAACTAAAGAAAAAAATATTATGAGCCAAATACCAGTAGATAATAAAGAAGATTTAAAAAAACATCAAATAGAAATAAATAATTTAGAAAAAATAATTAAAGAAAAAAACTAGGACTATTAGCTCTATTAACGGAAATAGTAGAAATAGTTTCTTTTTTAATTTCTTTATTTTGTTTATTAACTATTGTTTTATTAACTGGTTTATTCATATCTTTTAATACTGCTAAAATAGTTCTAGCATTCTTAATCATTGGTTTAGCTTCTCTATATAAAGGGATAACCTGATTAGCAATTCCTAAAGTTTTAGATAATCCTCCCAAAACTTTTGTTAAAGTAAGACCTGTTCTAACTGGTGCTCCAAACATAGACACTTCACCTATAAATATTATATGTTTTATAATAAAAAAGTTGAATTTCTAAATAAAATAATATATTATTAAATAAGTAGGAGATGAATAAAATGGGTTTATTCGATTTTTTAATTAAAGACAATAAAAAAGATTATCAAGATAAATTATTTTTAGAAGAAGCTAAATCTCTAGGCTTAGAAAAAGAAGAAATAGAGGATTGCTTAAAAAGTGGTTTATCTCCAACAGAATGGTTAAAAGAAAATGAACCTGAAAATTATCATGATCAAGAATTAGATGATTAAAAAATACAAGAATTTATTTCCTTGTATTTTTATTTATTCTACCCATTAAATAATCAGCACTAATCTTATATTTATCACAAATAGTATATAAATAATTAGTAGAAAGTAAATTAACACCTCTCTCATAAGATGAAATAGTAGAAAAAGTAGTATTTAAAAATTCTGCCAATTTACTTTGTGTAATCTTATTTTGCTTTCTAAATTCTTTTAATCTAATACCTGCAAGTTTCTTATCTATTTCTTTATTTATATCATTATATTGTCTAATATTAGCAAATTCAAATATATAATCTAAAGAAACATCATAATAATTACATAATGTTATTAAATGTTTAATAGGTATAGTAACATAATTATGTTCATAATGCCCATATTGACTTCTATCTATACCTAAAATAGAGCCCACTTCAGTTTTAGTCAATCCAATTCTTTCCCTTAATTCTTTTAATCTTTCTGGAAACATATCAATTCACCATTATAATTCTCTCACAACTCATAATAATTTTTTAAATAGTGGGCTAAATAATGTAATTTTTCTTGACTTTTAGTATATAAGAGCTTATAATTTTAATATAAGTTAGAAATTTCTAATATAATTGATAGAAAGGATAATAAAGGAAAAGAAAATGGAATTTAATAGGTTAGGGCATAATAATACTAAAAAAGTATTATTAGTTTTAGTTGTGTTAGTAGCAATAACAACAACTATAGTTTCTTTAAGTTCAAGAGCAAAATATCAAGTAACCAGTAGTGTTCAAATAGTAAAAGGTAAAGTATCATATCAACCATATGATTTTAAGATAGTAAAAATATATCAAGAAAATGATACAGGAAATTATGATGAAGTAGATGAAGTACCAACAACAGGATATGAAATAAATGAAGAAGATAGTAAATGTATGATAGATGATAATACTAAAGATACAGGAGCAATATTAAAGACAATAAATGGAAATCATACATTTGCTAATTTAAAGAAAATGGATAAATGTACTTTGTATTTTAGTAAAAAGAAAACACTATCAGAAAAAACTTTAGATAATTTAAGATTAAAAAAAGCTGGAAATTTGTCAACCACTATAGATAAATATGCATGTGATGATAATACAAATAATTCAGGGCATACTAGTGGAAATTGTACATCTACAGATAAAGGAGTATATGAAACAACAGATGACTATGGAAAGAGTTATGTATTCCGTGGAACAGTAGATAATAACTGGGTACATTTTGCCAACATGTATTGGAGAATCATCAGAATAAATGGCAATGGAACAATAAGGTTAATATATGCTGGAACAACAAAACCAAGTGAGGGAAAATGGGGTAATACAGGAGATAATGCCGCGATAAAGACTAGTACAGGAGCAACAAAAAGCGCATTTAATGATTACTATAATGATAATAAATATGTAGGTTACATGTTTGGAACTGCTGAGTCAGGTAGTGTTAGTAGTGAATCTAATCCAACAACTAGTTATGCTCAAGCTCATGAGAATAATTATGATAGTACAATAAAAGAAGAAATAGATAAATGGTATGAAGGAAATTCTGGAATACAAACACAATTCAGGGATAAAATAGATGTAGAAACAGGATTTTGTAGCGATAGACAATTATCACCAGAAAATCATGGAAGTTATCTTGGTGCAAAAGAATCAAAAGCAGGATATGATAAGACTCAAACAGCATATGCAGGATATCATAGGACACATGATGCAGGAACAAATTATGATTCAACCCAAGAACCAACATTAAAGTGTGGATATGATGTAACAAAAGGTACTACAGATAAGGATGCTCAAGAGAGAGACTTGTTCACAGGACCTAGTGCTCAAGGAACAACAGATAGTGAAGGAAATGAAATAAAAGGAAACAATAAGTTAACAACACCAGTAGGCTTAATAACCATGGATGAAGTAATTATGGCAGGAGGCTTAGGTGGTCAACAAAACTATGGCTATTGGTTATATACCGGTCAGTACTATTGGAACATGTCTCCGTATATCTACGGCACTAATGCTCGCATGTTCCGTGTGGATACGGGTGGCGGCCTCGGCAGCACAAACATGAGCAGCGTGAACAGCGCGTATGGTGTGCGCCCAGTAATAAATCTGAAGGCTGATACAACGTTTACGGGAGATGGAACAAAAGATACTCCATACGAAGTCTCTTGACGAAGTATGGAATTAGAAAATAAATTAAAATACAAAACACTTGCTCATATTGCTCTAAATTTTTATGTATGGGCAGGGAAATATATGCAGGGCTCTCTCCTTGCATTTTTTAATTGCAATTTTTTATTTTTTTGATATACTGAATTTAGAATTATTTTATAAATTAAATATTATGAGTATATTTAATTTAATATTTAAAATATATATAATTATTGTTATAATAAATTACTAGGAGAAAACAACATGAATAAATTAAATATAATAGAAAAAAGAAATATGGCAATTGAAGAATTAGTAAAATATTACTCAGAATTAAGAAAAGAAAATTATCGTAATGGACAAGAATTAAAAGGAATTAATTTAAGAAAAAGAATCTATTTTTTAGTTTCTTTAATTCTTAAAATAGATGAGTTGTTATCTAAAGAAAAAATAGTTGTAATAAAAGATGAACATATAAAAACTAATAAACCTAAAATATATGCTTGTACTCATATTGGAGGAAATGATATTCAAAGAACCTTTCAAGTTATTAATGAACCAGCCTATTTAATGTTAGGAGATCCTGGAATATTATATAAAATGCCTATTTATCAAGGCTTAAAAATGAATGGAGTAATACCACTTGAAACTAAAGATAGAGAAGATCGAAAAATTGCTTATAATCGGGCTATAGAATTATTAAATAAAGGTGGTAATCTTTTAATTTATCCTGAAGGAGCTTGGAATGTAACTCCTAATTTAGTAGTTATGAAAATATTTAATGGCACAGTTAGAATGGCCAAAGAAACAGGAGTAGATATAGTTCCAATAGGTGTAGAACAATATGGTAATAAATTTTATTTTAATATTGGTAAAAACTATTCTATTGCTAAAAATTCTCCTAAAAGCCTTGATGAACTAAGAGATGAATTAAGAGAAAAACTTGCCACTTTAAAATGGGAAATAATGGAAACTCAACCCAAGTTAGATCATAGTACTATAACAGAAGATTATTTAGATAAATTTCAAGCAGAAATAGTAGGTAGATGTAACTATGGTTATGGTTTTTCTTTAGAAGACGCTATTAGTGAAAGCTTTCATGATAAAAATGTAATAAGTGAAGAAGAAGTTTTTGCTTTTTTAAAAAATTTAGAAATAAATACTAATAATGCTTTTTTAATGAAAGATAAGTTAAGACTATTAAAAAAATAAATATAACATTTAATTTAAAATATACACAAAATGTGTCAAGATACTAAAAATAAAAATTGACGCGGGGGGGGTATATTATATAATATAAATGAAAAAGGAGAAATAATGAAATGAAAAAGAAAAATTTATTACTTGGTGCTCTTGCTGCTTTTGGTTTAAGTGGTATTGTAGCAATGTCCAATGTATATGCAGCGCCAAATTGTAATCCGACTAATGAAAGTGATTTAGCTACTGCTTTAAGTAGTTGTTCTGTCATCGAACTAGATTCAGGAAATACTTATAACACCGCTACATATACAATTAGTAGCAACGTTACAATTAATGGTAATGGAGCAACAGTGCATGGAACTTTTACTATTACTGCTGAAGCAACTGATGTTACTTTTAATAATTTAACAATAACATCAACTGACCCTGGTAGAGGAGAAGCTCCAAAATTAATTTCAGTTGATACCCCAGCTAATGTAACTATATCTAATGCAACTATCTATAGTGGAGATAATAATACTCCATCAGAATATATTTATAATGGTACAGGTATTGTTGTAAATAATTCATCAGGAAATGGCTCAACTATAAACATTACTAGTTCTAAAATTCACGCTAAATATGCTGTTTGGCTTCCAAGTTCCAATAGTAATTTAAATGTTACAGATAGTGAACTTTCTGGATATGCTGCCCTCGATTTAACTTCAAGTTCAAACCCAACATCAGGCAATAAAGTTACTATTAATCATAGTACTCTTACAGGATACGCTATTGGAAATGGCGATAATAACAATTTTGGAACTATAGTTATTGGTAATAAAACAGGCGTTACAATTGATATAACTAATAATTCCACAATAACAAATGATTTTACTTATGGTACTGCTAGAAGTGATTTAATATTGATAAGCGATGCTAATGATAAAGCTAGTGGAGCACAAATAACTGTATCTGATTCTACACTTAGCAATACAAATGACTCTTACGGAGCTGTATATAATGCTAATAACACAAATGATAATTCATTTGAAACAGAAAATACTACTATAACAGGAAAATTAATTTCGGGAGAAGAAGACCAATTTTATGTTGACTTTGTTGTATATGGAAAGCATAATGTTGTTTTAGTTAAAAATAATACAGCAGTAGCAGAAGCTGATATTCCAAAACCTACTAAAAGTGGTTACACATTTGTTGGTTGGTATGAAGACCAAACTTATGAAAATTTATTTGGTACTACTTCAAGTATCACTGCCGATAAAACTGTTTATGCTAAATTTATTAAAAATTCCACTTCTTCATCAAGATATTATGTAACATTTGTTTATGATGGTAAAAGTACATCAGTAGGAGTTGATGCAGGAGCAGTATTAGATCCTAAAGATATTCCAACAGTTACTAAAGAAGGTTATGCTTTTAGTGGTTGGTATTTAGAAGATACATATGAAAATTTATTCTATACTACTAATCCAATTTCAAAAAGTATGACAGTATATGCTAAATTTGTAAAAGTAGATGAACAAGATATAAAAAATCCAGGTACATCTGATAATATAGGAGTATATATAGTTTTAGCAATTAGTGCTATTGCAGGTGTCGGTGGAGCTTATAAATTTAGAAAAAGATTTAATTAGAAAATGTCTCTCTTAATAAGAGAGCTTTTTTTATATAGAAACTATATATAAAATTTACTTATTATTTGATATAATTATTATAAAATAATATTGTTATAACTTATGTTTTTAATGTTTCTTTAATTTTCATAATATATACTTTAATTATTAAAAAAGCAAAGGAGAAAAAGTATTGATAAATAATGCAGAAACTTTTAAAATAAATTAAACAATTAATTTATTTGGCAATAAAAGATAAGAGGTGGTAAAATGCGAATTTTAGTTGTTGAAGATGAAGAGGCAATCGCTGATGTTATTGCAACAAAACTGCGATATGAAAAATATGAAGTTGATACTTGTTTTGATGGTGAAGATGGATTATATAATGCTTTATCTAACATATATGATTTAATAATTCTTGATATCATGTTACCTAAAATGAATGGGATAGAAATACTAAAAGAAATAAAAGAAAATGATATAAGTGCTAAAGTTATTATGCTTACTGCCAAATCAGAATTAGAAGATAAATTAAAAGGCTTTAATAATGGTGCAGACGATTATGTAACCAAACCTTTTCATATTGAAGAATTAATTGCTCGCGTAAATGTCCAATTAAGAAATAAGGGTAATCATAAAATTAAAGATATTTTAGAATATAGTGATCTATCATTAAATATTAGAACTTCTATTTTAACTTGTACAATTACAAATGAGTCAATAAATATTCCTTATCGCGAATTTCTATTACTTGAATATTTTATGAATAATAAAGAACAAATTGTATCAAAGGAACAAATTTATGATAAAGTTTGGGGAATTGATAATGATTATGAATCTAATAATTTAGAAGCTTACCTTTCTTTTTTAAGAAAGAAAATCAAAATTATTGGCTCAAAAGTAAATATTAAAGCAGTTCGTAATTTAGGTTATAAAATGGAGGAATAAAGAGATATGGAAAATTTAAAGAAGAAAACATTTTTTACAATTTTTATTATAATCTCTTTATTTGCTATGTTTTTTGCTAGCTTTTTTAATATTCAAACCTACCATAGAGAATATACAGGAATATTAAATAATTTAACAAGAATGCGAAATTTAACTATAAAAAGACCTGAATCTTTTAATAAAGAAATGAAACCAATAAATGATGATGAACTTCGAAATAGAAAAGTTATGGATTATGAAGTTTATACTTTTATTTTAAATGATAATAATGATATTATTGATAAAATAAGCCATAGTGATAATCCAATTAGTGATGATATTATAACTAAAGCTAAAAATATTATTGCTAATAATACCAATAAAATAAAAATAGGTTGTTTATATTGGAATAAATATGCTTACAATTATGAAGAAAGTAATTCTTTAACTATTGTAAATATAACTAACACAAGAAATATGTTACTTACTAATCTATTAATATCTTTATTATTAGTTATTATTGGTGAGTTTATTATTTATATTATATCTAAAAAAATAACAGAATGGATTACTAAACCTGTTGAGATGAGCTTTAATAGAGAAAAAGAATTTGTTGCCAATGCCTCTCATGAACTTAAAACCCCACTGGCAGTTATGATGGCCAATATAGATTCTTTAGATGTGAATAAAAAAAATGAAAAATGGATTAATAATTTAAAAAGTGAATCTGATAGAATGAGTAATTTAATAACAAGATTACTTGATTTATCTAAAACTGAATATTTAAAAAAAGAGAACTTTAGTAAAAATGATATTTCGCTAATTATTGAAAAAAGAGCCTTAACATTTGAAAGTTTAGCTTACGAAAAAAACATAACTATCGAAACCAATATAGCCGAAAAAATAAGCTTTCTTTGCCATAAAGAAAGTATAGATGAATTAGTATCTATTTTAATTGATAATGCGATAAGTCATGGCCAAGAAAATAGTACAATTAAAGTTAATCTAATAAGTAACAAATCAGAAATAAAATTAGAAGTAATTAATAAAGGTGATCCAATACCACCCGATGAATGTGAAAAAATATTTGAAAGATTCTACCGGAATGATAAAAGTCATAATCGTAAAAGTGGCCGTTATGGGTTAGGTCTTGCTATTGCTAAAAATATTGTCACATCCCATCATGGTAATATTAAAGCTTACTCCAAAGATGAATATACTACTTTTGAAGTTAAATTTAAAATAAATGAACATTAACGGAAAAAAGTTAATGTTTTTTAATGTTTCTTTAATATTTATATATTATGATTATTTCATAAGAAAGGTGATAAATATGTCTAAAGATATAAAAGAAGAAACTTTTTCTAATAAAAACATAACCATAGAAGAAAAGACTAATAAAAGAACTATTAAACCGAAAAGTAATAAAAATATTATTTTGTCTATTATTATAATCTTATTGGTTTTAATTATTGTTATTTTATCTGTTTCCTTTTTTAAGATAATTTATCCAACATTAAAAGTTAATTTAGAAAATACTGAAAAAGAGAAAATAGAACTAAAATATACTGAAACAACTAGCACTAATAATAGTGATAACAATGGTATATATATTACAGATGTATCAGAAGTTGTAGAAAATGTAATGCCATCTATCGTTGCCATTACCAGTAAGACTTTAATTTCATCTGGAAGATTTGGCCCTAATTTTTTTGGAGAAGAAAAGTATTCTGAAGGTGCCGGCTCTGGAATAATTATTAGTAAATCAGATGAAAATCTTATGATTTTAACAAATAATCATGTTGTTGAAGGTGCTAATGAATTATCTGTTCAATTTATAAATGAAAAAAGTTATGATGCTAAAATTGTAGGTACTTCCGAAAGAAAAGACATCGCTATTATATCTGTATCTTTAAATGATCTTGATAGTGATACTTTAAATGAAATCAAAATAGCAACTTTAGGAGATTCTAATAAATTAAAAGTAGGTAATGGTATTATTGCTATTGGTAATGCTTTAGGATATGGACAATCTGTTACTACCGGAGTAGTAAGTGCTTTAAATAGAGAAGTTTCCATCGATAATTATACCAATAAAATGATTCAATTAGATGCTGCCATAAATGGTGGTAATAGTGGAGGAGCTTTACTAAATAGCAGTGGTGAAATTGTTGGTATAAATTCTGCTAAATATTCTTCTAGTGCCACGTCTTCTAATGCCAGTGTAGAAGGAATGGGGTTTGCTATTCCAATTTCCGATGTTAATGAACTTATTACTACTCTTATGAATGGTGAAAATGATGAAGGTGTAACATTAGGTATAGAAGGCTATATAGTTAATGATAGTAACTATTATAATATGCCAATAGGATTTTACATTTCTAAAATTACTTCTGGAAGTAGCGCAGACAAATCAGAACTAGAAATAGGTAATATTATTACTAAAATAGATGGTAATGAAGTTACTAGTCTAAGTGATTTACAAAATGTTTTAAACGAATTAAATAAAGGTGATAAAGTAACCTTAACAATTAGTTATGTAAGTGGTCGTGAATATAAAGAAAAAGATATTATAATTACTCTATCTTAAAGGAAATGGAACTTCACCATTTTCTTTTTTTCTTAAAAAATTATAGTTTTTTAATGTTTCTTTAATATTTACATAATAAAATTATATTGTTTTAAGGAGGAAAATTATGTTTATATTAAAAAATGCTTGGATTTCAATTAAAAGAAATAAAGGAAGGAATATTTTAATAGGAATAATTATTTTGATTATCGCTTGTGCTTGTACTATAACACTGGCAATTAAAAATACCGCGGTTGATTTAATAGATTCCTATAAAAGTGCTTATGATAAAGAAGTAACCATTAGTTTTGATAGAGCAAATATGATGAAAGATTTTGATCCATCCCAAAGTGAAGGAAGAGAAAATGCTCGAGAAAAATTTGATAATATTGCAAGTTACACCATTAGTGATGTTGAATCTTTCGCCGATAGTAAGTATATAGAAAGCTATTATTATACTTATGGTGTTGGCTTAAATGGCAACAATATTGAAAAAGCCGAGATTGAATCAGATAATGATATGCCAACTGGCTTTGGTCATGGTAAAGGAAATAATTTATCATCTACTGATTTTACTTTAACCGGTTATAGTTCCCTAGATGCTATGAGTGAGTTTATAAATGGTACTTATACTATGAGTGAAATCACGGATAATGCTTGGGATATAGCCTTTCTTGGCAACTATGTATTTATTAATGAGGAACTTGCCAGTTATAATGATTTAGGTTTAAATGATAAAATAATGTTAGAAGATGAAGATGGCAATACCTATGAATTTGAAATAATTGGTATATTTAAAGAAAATGAAGAAGAAAGTACCAATACAATGTCCATGTTTTCTGCTTCTGCTAATACGATTATAACAAATGCTAATGCTGTTACCGCAATTACTACCAGTAATGAAGATTTAAAAGCGACAATTAATCCAACTTTTATTATCGATTCTTATGATAATGTCGAAAAACTTCAAGATGAATTTTATGAAAAAGGTTTAGATGAAAACTTTATCTTACAAACTAATGAAGAATTAGCCTTAAGTGGCGTATCAAGCATTGAAAATATTAATTCATTTGCAACCACATTTTTGAGTTTAACCCTTATTATTGGTGGAATTGTCTTATTTGTAATTAATATGATAAATATTCGTGAAAGAAAATACGAAATAGGGGTTTTAAGAACAATTGGTATTAGTAAATTTAAATTAACCATGCAGTTTGTATCAGAACTTATTATTGTTTCAGTCGTGGCTCTTATACTTGGGGCCGGAATTGGAGCAGTAAGTTCTAAAGGAGTAAGTAATTCTTTACTAGAAAATGAAATAAATAGTAGTAATGAAAAAGCTCAAGAAATAGATAAAAACTTTGGCGGAGCTATGAATGGTGGAATGCCTGATCGTGGAAATAGGGGCGAAATGCGCGGTAAAGGTATGCCTGTTGTCGAAGCTTATGACTCTATTGATGCAGTAGTAGATATTAAAGTTTTACTAGAATTACTTGGAATTGGACTTTCACTTGTCTTAGTAAGTTCTATTGCATCAATGGTTAGTATAGAAAGATTTTCACCACTTACCATATTGAAAGAGAGGTCTTAAAAATGGCAAATAAAAATAATGAAGAAAAAGAAATAAAAGATAATAAAGCGATTAAAGAAAAAAATCCTTCTACTAAAAATATAATTTTAAGTATTAAAAATGCTAGTTACAGGTATAGTGATGCTGAAGAAAACGATTATGCATTAAGAGATGTTAGCTTTGATTTTGAAAGTGGAAAAATGTATGCCATAAGAGGTCGAAGTGGGACAGGAAAAACTACCTTATTATCTTTAATAAGTGGCCTTGAAAGATGTACTGAAGGTGAAATCATATTTGATGGTAAAAGTCTAAAAGATATGAATTTAGATAAGTATCGTAATAGTGATATAGGTATTGTCTTTCAAAGTTATAATTTGTTACCCTTTATGACAGCCAGTGAAAATATCATTCTTTCCATGGATGCAAATGGCCTAAAAATTAAAAACAAAAAAGCAAGAGCCATCGAACTCATGGCAAAAGTTGGCTTAAAAGAAACTTATGCCAATCGTAAAGTATTAAGATTATCGGGTGGAGAACAACAAAGAGTTGCAATTGCTAGAAGCTTATCTTATAATCCCAAAATGATAATCGCGGATGAACCAACAGGTAATCTTGATAAACAAACCGAAACTGAAATTTTAGATATATTTAAAAAATTAGCTCATGAAGAAAATAAATGTGTAATTATTGTTACTCATTCCGCTAATGTATGCAATAATGTTGATGTAATCTATGACTTAAAGAAAGTCAAAGAAGAAAGCAATAATTAAGATTATCAAATAAAAATTGATAGTCTTTTTTATTGACTTTTTATAATTTTTAATATATTATTGTATTAAGCAAGTAATACAATATAGAAAGGAGCTATTATGAATTTTATATTTGATAATGATAGACCTATATATATTCAATTAGTAGAACAATTAGAAATATATATTATCTCAGGACAAATAAAATCTGGTGAAAAATTACCATCAGTAAGAGAGCTTGCCCTAAAGACAAAAGTAAATCCCAATACCATGCAAAAAGCCCTTGTCGAACTTGAAGATTTAAAACTTATTTATACCGAAAGAACAAACGGAAAATATGTTACTAAAGACCAGAAGTTATTAGATAAATTTAAAGATAAATATGCTAGAGAAAAAACTAAAAAATATATAAATGAAATGCAAGAATTAGGATTTATAGATCCAGAAATAATTGAAATTTTAAAGGAGGAGAGTATTTAATGGAATTATTAGAATGTAAACATATTTATAAAGGCTATGATAAAAAACCAGTCTTAAAAGATATTAACTTAAAAATACCTAGAGGAAAAATTATAGGATTATTAGGAAAAAATGGTATGGGTAAAACCACTTTAATTAAACTTATCAATGACTTACTTATTCCCACAAGTGGCGAAATTTTAGTTAATGGTAAAGAAGTAGGTATAGAAAGTAAAAAAATTATATCTTATTTACCTGAAAGAACATATTTAGATAAAAGTATGACAATCAAACAAACACTTGATTATTTTACAGACTTTTACGATAATTTTGATATAGAAAAAGCCAAGAAATTAATAAAAGATTTAGATTTAGAGATAGACACTAAAATATCTAAAATGAGTAAAGGCATGCAAGAAAAATTACAACTTATCCTTGTTATGTCAAGAAATGTCGAACTTTATATACTAGATGAACCTTTAGGTGGTGTTGATCCTGCCACTAGAGATTACATACTAGATACCATTTTAAATAATTTTAATGAAGATGCTAGTATCATAATATCTACTCATCTTATTAGCGATATTGAAAGAATACTTGATGAAGTTATCTTTATTGATAAAGGAAAAATAATTCTTTCTTCTGATGCTGATAAGTTAAGAGAAAAAGAAAATAGCTCTATTGATGAAATATTTAGGAGGATGTTTAAATGTTAAGTAAATGTTTAAAATATGATTTAAAGTATATTTATAAAGTTTTAATAGTATTTTATTTAATTGATATAGTATTTGCATGTTTTACAAGAGTTTTATTCTATTTTGATAATTCTTTTATATTACATATTATTGCCCTTATATCAAGTGGAACAACAATTTCTTTTATGTTTAGTATAGTGATAAATAATTTAATGCGGGTATGGGCAAGATTCATTAAAAATATCTATGGCGATGAATCTTATTTAACTCATACTTTACCAATAAGTAAAAATACCATTTATACTTCTAAATTTTTATCTTCTATTATTACCATGTTTACCAGTATATTAGTTATTATATTATGTATATTTATTGCGTATTATTCTGAATATAATTTAGAATTATTAAAAAACACTTTACAATTTTTTGCAACAGTTATGAATAGTACGACCATAAAGGTAATCATTACAGCTTTCTTATGTTTATTTTTAGAATTTACTACTATCTTACAAGCTGGTTTTACCGGAATTCTCCTTGGCCATAGATCAAACAATTTAAAAATGGCTAAATCAGTTCTTTATGGATTTTTAAACTATTTATTTGTTGTTGCAATATCAGTTTTAATAATCTATATCATTGGTTTATTTAACCCAAATATTATGGCATTATTTAACTCAAATATAAATAATACCCTTACAGTTGATATAGTAAAAACAGCGTTATTTTTAGGAATATGCTTATATATCATTTTAATTAGTATCTATTATTATATAGATATAAAAATATTCAAAAAAGGCGTTAATGTTGATTAATAGTATTAATAATATTATAAATATATTAAAAAAGTTCTTTACAAACATTTGTTTTGGTGATAAAATTTAATTAGTTTATTAAATATAGGGGGGAAGTAAAGATGAAAGAAAAAATTATAAAAATTGAAGATACCACCAAATCATTTGAATCTATCAAACACATTGATGAATTTGGAAATGAATATTGGTATGCTAGAGAATTAATGATAGCCCTTGAATATTCAAAATGGAGTAATTTTATAAGCGTTATTGATAAAGCTAAAAATGCTTGTAAGCTAAGCAATTATGCAATAGAAGAACATTTTGCCGACGTCGGCAAGTTGTCCAAAAGAGCTAATAAAGCTATTGTTACAATTCAAGATTTTAAATTATCAAGATATGCTTGTTATTTAATAGTTCAAAATGCCGACCCAAGAAAGAAAAATATAGCTTTAGGTCAAACATATTTTGCAGTTCAAACTAGAAAGCAGGAGTTATCTGAAAATGAATACAGTGAATTATCTGAAGATGAAAAAAGATTTTATCAAGGAAACTATTCCTTAAATCAAGCTGCCAAGAATGCTGGCGTTAAAAACTTTGATAAATTTCATAATTATGGATATAAAGGCTTATATAATGGTGAAACAGCCGCTGATATAGCCAAAAGAAAAGGATTAAGATATAGAGAAAATATACTAGATAACATGGGTAGTGAAGAACTCGCCGCCAATTTATTTAGAATTACCCAAACTGAATCTAAATTAAAAAGAGAGAATATTAAAACTGAAAATGCTGCCAATGAAGCCCATTATACCATCGGCAAAAATATTAGGGAAGTTATTGCAAAAAATGGTGGGACAATGCCTGAGGATTTACCAACTCCCCAAAAAAGTCTTAAAGAGTTAGAGAAAGAAAAGAAAAATAAGCTTCTAAAATAATATAAAAAGTCCTAAATAATCTAAATATAAGGTAATTAAAAGAGCAAAGTGTATTGTTTTCTTTTTTTTAAAATGATATAATAAACCTAGAATAGGATAGAAGTGTTATGAATAATCGAAAAATTAGATTCCCATTTAATATTATTTTAGCACCCTTTATATTTATTATCAGTTTTATCAAACATTTCTTTATTGGTGTTAAATTTATTTTTTTTGATAGTTGGTTTAATCGTCTTGATTATAAAATAAAGGAAAAAGAATTTAAAGAAAAAGAGCTTAAAGGAAAAACATCTCTTCCTGAAAAAAAAGTAACCAAAGAAAAAGAACCTGAAATTTTATCATTAAGTGAAAGACAAAAAATAGCCTATGAAAAAAAAGAATTATTAGCTCAAATGCAAAGAGAAATCAATATTCATAAAGTAAATAAAGAATATTATGAATATTATGGTACTAATTCTAATGGGGAAAAAGTAAAAGGCACTATGAGTGCTACTAATAAAATAACATTACACAATTTTTTAGCTAGTGAAGGTATAGATGTCTATGCAATTAAAAAAGCCAAACTTCCTAATTTTCTTAAAAAAATAGGTTTAGATAGTGAAAAAGAATTAAGTATTAAAGATTTAATATTTTGGTTAACTCAAGTATCTACTTATTTAAAAGCCGGGATAACATTAAACGATACAATTAAATTAATGACTAAACAAGCTTTAAAAGATCCCACAAAATGTAGATTATATCGTGCCATATCTTATGAACTTACTTTAGGAGAAAATTTTAGTACTGCTCTAGAAAATCAAGGTAAAGTTTTTCCTCCTTTATTAATAAACATGATAAAGTCCGCAGAAGCAACTGGGGAGTTAATAAAAACTTTAGACGATATGGCTAATTACTATACTGAAATAGATAAAACTCATAAAGAAATGTTAAGTGCTATTATTTATCCTACTATTCTAATTGTTTTTGCTATTGCCGTTTTAACTTTTATAATGGTTTATGTTATTCCTGAATTTATTAAAATATATGATCAAGCCGGTATTACAGTAAGTGGTTTTACTCTAGGAATTATTAATATAAGTAATTTTATTACAAGTAATATTAGTATAATTATTATTATATCTCTTCTAATTATTATTTTACTATTAATATTATATAAAAAGAGCAAAAGTTTTAGAAAAGTTATTCAAAGTATTGGTATGCATATTCCTTTCTTTGGTAAAATAATTATATATAATGAATTAACTTTATTTACTAAAACTTTCTCTAGTCTTTTAAAAAACAGTGTGTATATTACTAATAGTATGGAAATACTAACAAATATAACTAATAATGAAGTATATAAAGATATTATGTTAGAAACAATTAGTAATATAGCAAGAGGTGAAAAAATATCTGCATCTTTTTATAATAAATGGTGTATTCCCGATGTTGCTTATTATATGATTGTAACCGGAGAATCAACGGGTGAGTTATCTCTTATGATGGATAAAGTAGCTACTTATTATGGAGATTTACATAAAAACAGAGTAACTAATCTAAAAGCTTTTTTAGAACCTATTATGATTGTTTTATTAGCCATTATAGTGGGTATTATTATTCTAGCAGTTGTTATTCCAATGTTTAGTTTATATGGAGAAATTAAATAGGAGGGGATTTAAATGATTATCATTTTATTTTTAATTGGTTTTAGTCTAGGTATTGCTTATTCTATTATTGGTGAAAATTTACCTTTATTAATTCCAGAAGTAAAAATGAGTGAATCTAATTCCTGGATTTTAAATTTATTTATCGGTTGTTTAAATGCTATAATCTTATTAATAAGTTTTTATACTTATGGTTTAAGCTATGAATTTTTTTCTAGTTTAATTGTTATAGGTTTAATAATAATAATATTTATTACTGATTTTAAATACATGATAATTCTAGATAGCCCTTTAATTATTGGAGGCCTTTTAATTCTTATCTTAAAAGCTTATTATTATGGTTTTAAAGAAGCTCTTTTAGCTTTATTAAGTGGTTTAATATTATTTGTATTTATGCTTATTGTAAGTTTTATTGGTCGCAAGATATTTAAAAGAGAAGCTCTTGGTGGTGGCGATATTAAATTCTCTTTAGTAATAGGGGAAATTTTAGGCTTAAAACTTGGTCTCGCGGCTATTATTACATCAAGTCTTATTGCTATGCCATATGCTCTCGCGTCTTTAATGCTATCTAAAAATAGAGAAGTTCCATTTGGACCCTTTCTCGCGGGCAGTATGGGTTTAGTTTATTTATTTAGTGATAAATTTTTAAACTTAATTAATTTTTTATTTTAATGCCTTATTATTTACCCTTGTAAAATAATAATTTTTAAGTTATAATATTTAAATAGATTTGAAAGGAAATGTGTTATGAAAAATGTGTTTGAAGTTGAAATAACAGTTAAAGGTGATTCTTGGGAAAAAGCTCTTGATAAAGCCTATCGTAAAAAAAATAAAGAAGTTAAAATTGAAGGTTTTAGAAAAGGAACAGCTCCTAAAGATATATTTATTAAAAAAATGGGTATAGAAACTCTATATATGGATGCAGTAGATGCTGTGATGGATAGTGCTTATAAAGAAGCTTTAGCTAAAGAAAAAGTTACTCCTATTATTGAACCAACTGTAGATATTACTAAAATTAATAAAGATGAAGTTACTTTTAAATTTAAAATAATTACTAAACCTGAAGTTACTATGGGAGATTATAAAAATTTAAAAGTCAAAAAAGAAAAAGCCGAAGTTTCTAAAGAAGAAATTGCCGAAGAAATAACTAAGCTAAAGAATCAACTTGCCGAGATAGTTCCTAAAGAAAATGGTCAAGTTGCTAAAGGAAATACGGCTGTTATTGATTTTGAAGGTTATGTAGATGGTAAACCATTAGATGGAGGAAAAGGGGAAAATTATCCTTTAGAAATTGGTTCTAATACTTTTATTCCAGGATTTGAAGATGGAATAATTGGTATGGAAATTGGGGAAACTAAAGAATTAAATCTTAAATTCCCTGATGATTATGTCGCCGATTTAAAAGGTAAAGAAGTAAAATTTAAAGTTACATTAAGAGAAATTAAAGAAAGAATTATCCCCGAAGTAAATGAAGATTTCTATAAAGACTTAGGTTTTGAAGATATCAAAACTGAAGAAGAATTTGAAAAAGAAGTAAAAAATGTTATATTAGAAAGAAAAAATGCTGATATAGATGATAAATTTATTGAAGATTGCCTAGAAGCTGCTTCTAAAAATTTAAAAGTAGATTTAAATAAAGAAATTATTGATGATGAAGTTCACAGAATGATCCATCAATTTGAAGAACAAATTCGTATGCAAGGTATTAAATTAGACGATTATATGCATATCGCGGGCCTAACTCATGAAAAACTTCATGAACAAATGGAACCAGAAGCTATTAAACGTATTAAATATCGTTATATGCTAGAATATATTGCTGAACAAGAAAATATTGATTTTACTAAAAAAGAAGTTGAAGATAAAACAAAAGAAATGGCCGACAACTATGGTATATCTGTAGAAGAATTATTAAAAGCTTATGGTTCTGATGAAATAGTTAAATATGATATGAAAATGCATAGAGCTTTAGAAATATTAAAAGAAAATAATTAAGAGAAAGTATCACAAAAACTTTCTTTTTTCTTTATTTAAAATAATTTGTTTGCTATAATATATTTGAGAGTGATTAATATGCCAAATATAAAATATGTAATTAAAAGAGCCTTAAATATGGATTATAAAATGATGTTTACTAAAATTAATAGTATTCATAAAAAAACTGGTAAAAGTAGAATCTTTATTTTTAATGATATGCGTAAATGTGCCCTTAAATATGGCGCTGGTTATATGGATTATGATTTATTTGAAATGTACAATTTAACTGATAAAGAAAGGGATACTTATATCACCCGCGGCCGTAATAATGCCCTAATAGCTAAATATAATAATCCTGAATATAATTATATTTTTAGAAATAAATATGAATTTAATAAAAGATTCCAAAAATACATCAAAAGAGACTTTATTAAAGTAGAAGGAAAACCTAAAGAAGAAGTAATTAAATTTATGCAAAAACATCAAATATTCATGGCTAAACCCATCACGGGAACATGTGGCAAAGGGATAGAAAAAATTAATATTAAAGATTATAAATCTCTAGATGAAATATATGAATATTTAACTGGTGAAGGAATGAATTTTGAATTAGAGGAATTAATTATTCAAAGTGAAGAAGTAAATAAAATATATGCTGATAGTATTAATACAGTGCGAATAGTTACTATCTTAGATGATAATGATATTCCTCATATTATTTGTGCTTATTTTAGAATTGGCAATGGTAAATACGTTGATAATTTTAACTCAGGAGGCATGGTTGCTCCTGTAAATGAAGAAACTGGCGAAGTAATAGATAAAGCTATTGATAAAAATAAAAATTTATATGAGCATCATCCTGCCACCAATAGCCTTATCAAAGGTTTTAAATTCCCTGATTGGGAAGAAGCTTTAAAACTAGTAAAAGAAGCCACCAAAGAAGTAAAAGAACTTCGATATGTAGGTTGGGATGTCTGTTTTTCTAAATCTGGTCCTCTTTTAGTAGAAGGAAATGAATATCCTGGTCATGATATTTACCAGCTACCTGAACACACTCATAACAAAATGGGTATTTGGCCTAAATTTACGAAAGCTTTTACAACCAAAAAATAAATTATTTTAAACAATTACTATAGACAAAAGAATATTAATTAATTATAATAGATAAAAATTAAGTGATGGGAGTGATTTTATGGAACAAAATTTATTAGTTATGCTACTTAAAGGATTAGTTCTCCTCCCAAATCAAGAAGTAAAACTAGAAATAAGTAACAAGTTAAGTAAAGAAATAACTATTGAAGCTACCAAAAATTACAATCGTCATGTTTTGGTTATTACTCCTAAAAATAAATTAGAAGAAACCCCAGAAATAAATGATTTACCAGAAATTGGAGTAGTAGGGCGTATCAAAAGTCGTATTGAACTTCCCAGTGGTAATGTAAGAGTAACTATCAAAGGTTTAGAAAGAGTTAAAATAGTTCATTTTGATAATAATGAAATTAATAATGATATTCTTGAAGCAACCGTTACAAGATTAGATTTTCCTGAATTTGATGAAGTTGAAAAAAAGGCTATTATTAAAAAATTAAATGATTTAATAAAAGAATATGTATCAAAATCAAAACATATTTCTAATAGTATTTTAAATACTATTAAAACTGTAGATGATTTATCAAAATTAACTGATATGATATGTTCTTTTTTACCTCTTACTTTTGTAAAAAAATTAGAGTATGCTGAAGAAATAAATGCTCTATATCGTGCTAAAAGTTTACTTAGAGATATTAAAATCGAATTAGAAATTTTAAAATTAGATGAAAAACTTGATCAAGAACTAGAAAATAGTTTAGAACAAAGTCAAAAAGAATTTATTTTAAAAGAAAAAGTTCGTATTATTGAACAAGAATTAGGAAAATATGAAAATAATAGTAGTTCTAGTTATAATGAAAAATTAGCACAATTAAATTTAAATAAAAGTACTCATAATAAAATATTAAAAGAAATAAGTAAATTAGAATATACTCCTGAAATATCCCCAGAAAACGCGATGATAAGAAATTATTTAGATTGGATATTAAGTCTTCCTTGGAATCATGAAAGCTTTGAAAATAATAATATTAATGATATTAAAACTAAATTAGATAATAGCCATTATGGCTTAGAAGAAATTAAAAATAGAATAATAGAATATGTAGCTTTAAAAAATAATAATGATAATATTAAGAGTCCTATAATATGTTTAGTAGGTCCTCCTGGTGTAGGAAAAACTAGTATTGCTAGAAATATTGCCTTATCACTAAATCGCAAGTTTTATAAAATAAGTGTTGGAGGTTTAAATGATACCTCTGAACTAATGGGACATAGACGTACTTATATTGGTGCTAATCCTGGTAAAATAATTCAAGGCTTAAAAAAATGTGCCAGTAAGAATCCTGTCTTTTTAATTGACGAAATCGATAAAATGACTATTAATTATAAAGATGATCCCAGCAGTGCTCTTTTAGATATCTTAGATCGTGAACAAAACACCGAATTTACTGATAATTATCTTGAAGAACCCTTTGATTTATCTAAAGTTTTCTTTATTTTAACTGCTAATAATATTGAAAATATTCCAACCCCCTTACTAGATCGTTTAGAAATAATTAATTTACCTAGTTATACTGCTTATGAAAAAGTTGATATCGCCAAAAAATATTTAATTCCTAAAATCTTAGAAGAAAATAAAATAGATAATAAAATAATATCTATTAATGATGATATGTTAGAGTATCTTGTAGAGGCTTATACTAATGAAGCTGGCGTAAGAGACTTATATCGTATGTTAGAAAAATTAATTCGTAAATTAATAGTTTTAGGTAAAATTAATGAACGTACTAAAATAAGTAAAATAAGATTAAAAGAATATCTTGGTATTCCTAAATATAGTAAACTAGATAACAAAAAAAATGAATATCCTGGTCGAGTTAATGCTTTAGGAGTAACTTCCTCTGGAGGTTTAGTAATACCTATTGATACCTGTGTTTATGAAGGAAAAGGGAACTTTATTATAAGTGGTATGTTAGGTAAAACTATGGAAGAATCTATGCAAGTTTCTCTAAGTTATATTAAAACTCATCAAAAAGATTATCGTCTATTAGATTTCTTCTTTAACTTAAAAGATATTCATGTTCATTGCTTAGAAGGAGCTCTAAAAAAAGATGGTCCAAGCGCGGGTATTGCTATTACCACCAGTATTTTAAGTTTATTATTAAATAAAAAAATTAGTAATGATATTGCTTTTACAGGCGAAATGTCTTTAACCGGAGATATTCTAAAAGTTGGAGGCATTAAAGAAAAATTAATTGGAGCCTATAATGCTGGGATTAAAAAAATTTATATTCCATATTATAATGAACAAGAATTAGAAGAGGTCCCAGTTAAAGTAAAAGATTCTTTAAATATTATTTTAGTAAAAAATTATCAAGAAATATTTGAAGAATTATTTTAATAAATTAGAGGATTAAACCTCTTTTTTATATAATAGGAAAGTTATATCTAATTTTTATAGTTCAAATATAACGAACTGATATTGAAAAAATAAAATAACCTAAGGTGAAATTGAAAATAAATGTAATTTTATTTTTTTGTTCTTAAAATTAATATTAAACTTTCATAAATAATGATATAATTAAATAGGAAGTGATTATATGTTACAAATTAAAATAAAAGATATATTAAATATAAATGAAGCTAAATTAATTAAAGGTAATCCTGAAGATTATTTAACTAATATTTCCAAAGACACTAGAACTATTCAAAAAGGGGATACTTATATAGGTATTAAAGGCGAAGTTTATGATGGTAATACTTTTTATGAAGAAGCTTTAAAAAAGGGCGCTAAAACCTGTATTTTAAGTAATATTTCTTTAAATAATAATATTCTTAATAAATATCCTAATTGTAATATTATAATTGTTCAAGATAGTATTAATTTTTTAATTGAACTTGCCACGAATAAAAGAAAAGAATTAAATATTCCAATAATCGCCGTAACAGGAAGTGTTGGTAAAACTAGTACTAAAAATATTATCGCCGATGTTCTATCAACAAAATATAAAGTTTTAAAAACAAGTGGTAACTTAAATACTAATATAGGATTAGCGTTAACTATTTTATCTTTAACTGATGAAGAAATAATCGTCTTAGAAATGGGTATGAATAAATTTGGAGAAATATCGGAACTAACTAAAATAGCTAAACCTGATGTTGCAGTTATTACTAACATTGGTACTGCTCATATAGGTAATCTTGGTAGTAGAGAAAATATCTTAAAAGCGAAACTAGAAATATTAGAAGGTTTAACTGGTCCATTAATAATTAATAATGATAATGATTTATTATCAAACTGGTATAAAACAACTAGAATACCTAATAAAGTTATTACTTATGGTATAGATACTTCTAGTGATTATAAAGCTCAAAATCTAAGCTATGACAAGTTAGGTAGTCATTTTAATATATTAGATGAAAAAGTAAGTATAAACGTATTAGGTAAACATTTTATTTATAATTCTTTAGTAGCTTTTGCTATTGGAGATTTATATAATATTTCTCACTCCCAAATAATAAATAGTTTAAAGAATTTAAATTTAGAAAAAAGTCGTATGGAAATAATTAATAAAAATAATTATACTATTATTGATGACACTTATAATGCTAGTTATGATTCTGTTTATTATGCTCTAGAAGTATTAAGTAGTTTTAATAATCCTAAAATAGCCGTTTTAGGGGATATCCTAGAATTAGGCAATTGGGGTGAAGAAATTCATCGTAACATTGGTAAACTTATTGTAAAAAACCATATAGATGAATTAATAACCGTCGGAGATCTTGCTAATTATATTAATATTGAAGCCAAAGAAGAAGGTTTTAATAATAATCTATCCCATAATTTTAAAAACAATGAAGAAGCTATTAAATATTTAAATAGTATTAAAAAAGAAAATGCTATTATTCTTATAAAAGCATCTCATGATATGAATTTTAAAGAAATAGTAGACAAGATATAAATATTATGTCGAATTTTGTCGAACGCTTTTTCTTGCTATTTTCTAAATTTTTGAGTAAAATAAAAAGCGTAGTTCTGAATTACACCTACACTCCTGAAAACAAATATTAAATACAGTTACTTATCCAAATTATTCAGAACTACTTTTTTTATATTATTAAAGCATATAAGAAACAATTGTTGCTACAACACTTGCTACCATTGCTAATAACATACACCAAGCAAATATCTTGCGAGCTTTTTTATTCATATACATCACCATTTCTTTTCTTCTATCTATAATTTATCATATTTTCTATTTTTTTTCAATACAATTTAATGGTGATATCATGAAAAGTCGCACTAAACTTCCTAAAATCTTCCAATTAAGTCTTATTATATATCTTATTAGTCTTTTTATCAGTTTCATTTTATATCATCATTTAAATAACGAATTAATTATAAATGAGATAACTAATATCAATACATATTTAAGTAATTCCCTAAATTTATTACCTCTCCATTTTATTTTTTTAGGAATATTATTAAGTTTATCTCTAATTGGTTTAAGTATATTTATATTTCCTATATATATTTTATTTGAAAGTATATGTTTAAATTATAATTTATTTATTTTTTATCATATTTTTAAATTCAAAGGTCTTATATTTTCTCTTATTTATAATATTTTAACTAAAGGCCTATATTTAATATTAATATTAATAATATTTAAACAAATTAAAAAATTAACTAAAGATATTCTAAATAATCTAAAATATAAAAGTGAAAAAACCTATAACTTTAATAAAAGAATTAAAATTATTTCTTTATGTATGATAATTATTATTATAAATGATATTATAATATATTTCTTTGCTCATAAAATTCTTCTAAAATTAGTGTTCATTTTAAAATAAATTGCGAAACATATATTCGTGTGATATAATAACTACGTGATGTGTTATGAAAAAAGTTATCGTGGGAATAAGTGGGGGAGTAGACTCTGCAGTCGCTGCCTTATTATTAAAAAAAGAAGGCTATGAAGTAGAGGGTTTATTTATGCGTAATTGGGATGCTATGTTAAATAATGACACTTTAGGTAATCCTAATTTAAATGAAAATATTTGCCCTCAAGAACAAGACTATAATGATGCTTTAAAAGCTTGTGAAATTCTTGGTATTAAACTTCATCGTGTAGATTTTATTAAAGAATATTGGGATTATGTTTTTACCTATTTTTTAGAAGAATTAAAAAAGGGGAGAACACCTAATCCAGATTTATTATGCAATAAATTTATTAAATTTGATTTATTTAAAAAAGAAGCTCTTAAACTAGGGGCCGATTATATTGCTACAGGCCATTATGCTAAAGTAAAAAATAATACTTTATATAAAGCTAAAGATAATAATAAAGATCAAACTTATTTTCTCGCCGATATTACTAAAGAACAATTAACTAATGTTTTATTTCCTCTTGGAGATTATACCAAACCTGAAGTAAGAAAAATAGCACTCGAAGCTGGTTTAAATGTTGCTCAAAAAAAAGATTCTACTGGCATTTGTTTCATTGGTGAAAGACATTACCAAGATTTTATTCGCAATTACTTAAAGCCTAATCCAGGAAATATAATTGATGTAGAAACAAATGAAATAATTGGTAAACATACAGGTCTCATGAATTATACTATTGGTCAACGTCGTAATGTAGGTATAAGTGGTAATAAAGAAAGACATTATGTCTGTGGTAAAAATGTTAAAGATAATATCTTATATGTTGCTTTTGGAGATAGTAAATATCTTTATAGTGATTCCTGTACATTAGATAATATTAACTTAATGGATAATCTTCCCTCTAAATTAACTGCTAAATTCCGCTATCGAGGAGAAGAAATTCCTATAATAGTAGAAGAAATAAAAGATGATTATATTAAAATTAAATATCCAAGTTTAGCTAAAGCCGTAACTCCAGGACAAGCATGTGTTTTCTATGATGGTGAAAAATGTTTAGGCTGTGGTTTTATTAAAGATGTCTATAAAAATGGTGAAAAACTTTGGTATTTATGTTAATTTTATGCAAGGTTTTAGATAGTTTAATTGTATTATAAATAGAAGGTGTTATATTTTATGAAAAAAAGAATAATATTAGGAATAATTATTGCGTTAATATTAATCATCGGGGCTCTTGGTATAAAAGGATTTTTATCTAAAAATAAACCAAATGATAATATTAACGAAAATAACAGTGATACTATAAACGAAGGATTATATCTTAAAGAAGGAACTTTAACTTATTATAAAAATGGCAAAAAAACATCTTTTACCATTGAAACTGATCCTAATGAACATATTTATTATGGTGAAGATAAAATTTATTTTTATAATTATAACTATGAAGAAAAAAGTTCAGTTACAATCTCTTATTTTGATATTAAAGAAGAAAAAGTAACAGAAGTAATGACCATAGATGATGTTATATACGTCCCATATATAGATGATGAATATGTTTTTACCTTTACATATGATGATGGTTCAACATATGATGAAGGAACTAAATTTCATCAAATCCTTAAAAGAGTAAATCTTAAAACCAAAGAAGAGGATATCATTCTTGAAGTAGATACGGTTATTACAATTGAAGACAAGCCCAATGCTTTCCCGGTAAATCCTACGGTAATTAAAGATAATGATACATATTATGTTTCTATAGATTCTATTTTAAATAACAAAAAGAATTTTAGTATATATAAAGTAACAGAAGACTTAAAAACAGAATTACTAACTACCCATTATAATAAAGGATCTCTCCAAGCTTATATGTATTTAGATAATAATAAATTATATTATGCCGCGTATGATAAAGATATTGAGACTGAAGATTATCGTGATACTTATTATAAATTGTATTCATATGATTTAAAAACTAAAAAAATTAATGAAGAAATATCAGATATCCAGCCAACTTCACCTGTTTTTGTTTTAAATGATACTATCGCCGTAATTAAAAAGAATTCCAATTTTGATCTTGATAAAGCCCCTTATACTTTATATTTGAAAAAAGATGGTCTAATCCATCAAATAAATCTCAAAAATACCTCTCAAGCCGACATTGATACAGGAAAACTTTATTATCCAAGTTTAAAAATATTATCTGATAATACTCTAATTTTAGGCGAAGCTTATTCTTATCGAATTAATATTGATGATTTAATTAAAAATGCTACCTATACTTTAGATAAAAAAGATTTAATTAGTGATAATAAATATTATGAACTAACCATAATTCCATTAAATAAAATTTATAATCAAGCTGATGATAAAGTAACTATATCTGATGAAGAATATTATAGCCAAAATATTGATTAAGGAGTATATATTGTGCAAAATGAAGATAAATTACAAAACTTATATAATACTTATGTAGATATGATTTATAAAATTTGTTACCTATATTTTAAAGGTAATAAAGCCGATATAGAAGATGCTATTCAGTCTATTTTCTTAAAAGTAATCGAAAAAAATATTGTCTTTAAAAATGAAGAACATACTAAAGCTTGGTTTATTATTACTACTCATAATTATTGTAAAAATAAAGTTAAACATTGGTGGAATAAAAATAAAGAATTAGATTTTGATATCGAAGAAACTCCAAAAACCGATGATACTTTACCATATATTTTAAATTTACCAGCTAAATATAAAACTCCTATATATTTATATTATTATGAAGGTTATACTTGTCCTGAAATTGCGAGTATATTACATATTAAAGAAAATACTGTCTATTCTCTTTTAAATCGTGGTAGACAAATATTAAAAGAAAAATTAGGGAGTGATTTCTAATGAATAAAATAAAAAAAGATATCGATAAAATTAAATTAAATGATGCCGATAAAAATAGAATATATCACAATATTATATCTAAAACACCAAAAAAGAAATTACCAGTATATATATTAAGATTTGCTCTTATATTAATTGTTTTTACATTTCTTATAGGAACTTCTTATGGCATAGTAAAAACTTTTAAATTAGATAATAAATTTAAAAATTTCTTTGATATAAAAGAAGAAGATATAGAAAATATTGGTCTAGATGGTAACGATATTAATAAAACATTTGAATTTGATAATGCTAAAATAACTGTTAAACAAACTATCATGGATGAAAAAGAAGTTTATATTTTAATTGATATTGAAGGAAAAAATGATTTAATATATCTTGATAGTTATTATGTTAAAAATAGTTTTGATGATGGAGGCTTTGCTCTTAATTCTACCGAAGGCAATATTAATAGTTATTTACTTAATTTTTCCATAGATATCGGATATAAAAAAGAAATAACTATTAACTTAATAGATAGTGACAATAATACTTATGATATTACTTTTGAACTTATAAAAAATAATATTAAAGAAAAAAGAATTTTATTTGATGATATTGTCTATACCAATAATGATCTAATAGCTAAAATAAAAGAAATAAAAATTACGCCTTTTAGAGTTATGATACTATTTGAATATAATAAAGATGTAAATACTTTAAGTGACGAAGAAATCATGGATATAGAAACTAATTTATTAAATTCTAACAATGATAGAAATTCATATATAGAATTTGATGATGGTAAAAAAATGATTTTAAGACTCGATGCTAATTCTGGAAATATAGAAGATACTTATTCGTATTATTATAAAAATGAAAAATTTGTTGACATAGATACTATTAAATGTATAGTAATAAATGACCAATATTTTAATTTAAATTAAACATTTATTTAACTATTCACTTGACAACTAAGTGTTAAGTACATTATAATGTTAATGTAAAAGGGAGAAAGATGGAAAATGAATAGTTTAAATGAATTATTACAAGAATTAGGGATATCTAAAGTTCGTTTAGCCAAATATTTAAATGTATCACGTCAAATGGTTTATAATTATTTAGAATTAGAAGACATAAATAAATGGCCCAAAGAAAAAAAGATATTATTACTTAAATTATTAGATATTGAAGATGGAGAAGAATCAACGATCAAAAAAATTAAAATTACTACCGATTATTTAATGGCAGTAGAAAATAGACTTAATCAAGGAGTTAAAAGCTCAAGTGATATGGACAACTACTTTGATATGCGTGGCTTAGAAAAAGAAGAACAAACCTTAATCGCTGACATTACCTATCTTATAAAAGAAAAACTCTTAGACGAAAATAAAAAAGAAGAAAATTTCCACGCTATGAATTATTTATATCATATGCTACAATCTATGGATAATGTTCCCGAAATTAAATATATTCTCGGTTACATGTCTAAAACAACGGGATTTATTAGTCCAGAAGAATATGTCTTTGACGAAGAACATCAATTTATTTTTGAAGGAATCTTATATTCTGCGCTAACTTTATACAACAATGGGGGAGCTAGTAAGAGTAAATTACAAGAAAGTCACAAACGTTTTGTTCAAGAAATAGAACAAAAAAATGAAGAAAAATTAAGTCGAACCCAACAATTAAATACCATTAAAATTCAAGCTTTAAGAGAACTTGGATATAATCAAATAAATGAATCAAATGCCGCAGAGGTATTTGAAAAAATAGCAGAAATACAATCACGAAAGGTATAACAAAAAAGAGGCAGTATGAAAAAGAAAAATATATTTATTACAATCACTATTCTATGCATAATAGCAATAATTATTGCTCTATGCTTTGTTGGAGATAAAAAACTTAATATTGAAGATAAACTTATTAATGAATTATATAGTTATTTAGGCGAAGTGGATGTTTACCACTGTGGAGGTTTAAATGCTTATAATAGTTCATCTGTAACTAAAGATAGTATAAATAATTCTAATTTATTATGTATGGCATATTACAATTTAGAAAAAGAACAAAAAGAGGCTAACACTAGTAAAAGTACTGGTAAAAACAAAAACGATAATAAAATATGTAAAATAGGGGAGAAAATAACATTTATAACTGGTGAAGAAACAGATGAATGTGCATATGAAACCATAAAAAAAGAAGATTTAAATAATGCATATAAAAGCCTATATGGAACTGATATAAAAGATCATGAAGAGTTCTATATTACCAATGATGATGCTTGTTATTTAGAAGGGGAGACATATTACTGTGGCGCTGCTGAGACATTTACTGTATCTTTAGCTCCTACAGCCACAATCTATCGTTTAATTGATAAAGCAATAGAAAAAAGAAGTGGTGAAATAAATATATATGATTATTTCTTAAAAGTTTCAGAAGATAAATGTTATATGACAAATAGTAATGATAATGAAAATGAAGACTGTTCTAAAGCTCTAAAAAAATTAGAAGGGGGCTTTAGTACTTTATCCCAAGAAGAAAAAGCTAAATTTATGAAAAAATATGGTATGTTATATCGCCATACTTATATGAAAAATAAAGATAGCTACTATTGGACTAAAAGTGAACAAAAATAATTGTTCATTTTTCTTTTCCCCTCTTATCTCCATTTTCTTAAAATAAAACCCCTCTTTTATAATTTATAATAAAATATATAATATATAACCTTATTATATATATAAATAAAGATATACGCGCATATATTAACCTTATTTAATTATATAATAAGGTTATAAATAATTATCAAATTAAAATTTAATTAAAAAAATTTTTGAATTTAAATTTATTAATTAACTAAATTAAAATAAACAACTATAACATAACTAGATATAACTTATAATTACATTTAAAAATAATTATTCTTAATAAAAACTAAATTTTTTATTCCCAAAAATAATACTTCGCAAAATGTATATTATGTTAACTTCAATCTTTGAAAATAAAATTCTTCTATACATAATTATATATAACCATCTCCTAATTAACTTAAAACAATACTTATACTTAATAAACAAATAGCTAAAAATATTCCTAATATAGTCATACTTTTGATATTATATTTTTGTACTTTAGGATAAATAACTTCTATAGCTAAAGTTATCATTATCCCTCCAACTAAAATTAAAATTAAACTAATAAGCGTATTACTTATATATTTACTTAAAAATATAAATGCAATTATAGCCCCGATTGGTTCTGCAATTCCAGACAATAAAGTTTTTAATAAAGCCTCCCCTTTTGACTTTGTTGCATAATATATAGGTACCGCAATAGCAATACCTTCAGGAATATTATGCATTGCAATAGCGACCGTAAGCTTAAGTCCTAAATTAAAATCTTTATAAGTACTCATAAATGTTGCTATCCCTTCAGGAAAATTATGTAATATTAAAGCTATCATATTTAATATACCTAACTTATATAAATCATTCTTTTGTTCCATACGTTTTGTAATAACATTTAAATATTTAATAGCTAATATTCCTAATAAAAAAGCCAAAAAAGAATAAATAATTCCTTTAGATATTCCCAAGTTACTTAGTAATACATAGGTAGATTCTGGTATTAGATCCGTTATACTAATACCAATCATAATTGTTAAAGAAAATGCTAAAGCTCCAACAATAAATTTATTTATATTATCTTCCTTAAATTTAAAAAAGATAATTAAACCTCCAATTACCGTGGCAAGTCCCGCTACAAAAGATAAAAGTAATGCATATCCAAATTGCATTTAATCACCAATAAAATATATGATATAATTTCCAAAATATCCCAATGCTAATTATTTAAAATTCCTATTATTTACCAATTAATTTCAAGTTTAAAAATAACCAATCCTACCATACTAATATTGGGAGGTAAAGAAAAATGAGAAGTCAAAACAGTAGAAATAACGAAAGTTCTAGAAATTCTAAAAATTCTAGAAATGAAAACTCTAGAAGTTCAAGAAACAACGAAAGTTCTAGAAGCTCTAGAAATAATGAATCTAGAAGTTCTAGACAAGAAAGTTGTTCAAGAAGTAATAGAGAAGGTCGTTAATTATTTAACCTCAAAAGAAGCCATGATATATTGGCTTCTTATTTTTTTATTAAAGGATGCTTATCATATTCTTGTTCTAATTTTTTATTAGTTACATGAGTATATATTTGAGTAGTAACTATATCACTATGTCCTAATAATTCTTGAACTACTCTTAAATCTGCTCCATTATTAAGTAAATGTGTAGCAAAAGAATGTCTCAAAATATGCGGACTAATATTCTTTTTTATTCCTTTTTCATCACATAACTTCTTTAAGAATTTAAAGAATGCTTGTCTTGTAATTTTAGTATGCCTACTACTAATAAAAACATATTCACTATCTTTAGTACCTAATAACTCCCCTCGCCCATATTCTAAATAATCCATTAAATATTTTTTAGCTATATCATTAATAGGTATAATTCTTTCTTTACTACCTTTACCAAATACTTTAATCAAATTATCATCTAAATATAAATTACTCATAGTTAAATTACATAACTCAGATATTCTAACCCCACTTGCATATATTACCTCCAACATAGCTTTATTTCTTTTATCATAAGCTGTACTAGTAGCAATATCCAGTAAATTATCAACTTCTTCATAAGTTAAATAAACAGGTAGTTTTTTCTCTAATTTAGGCATTTTAATATTTTCACAAGGATTAACTTTAATTTTATTATTATTAACTAAATATTTATAAAAATTATTAATACTAGTTAAATAATGAGCCTTAGTTTTAGCTTCTTTATTACTCTTTCTTAAATATTCTTGAATGTCTTCTTTTTTTAAATAACTAATATTCTTCCCTTTAAAAAACTTAACTAAATTAAGTAAATCATATTTATAAGAATCTCTCGTATTTTTAGATGAATTATATTCTGTATATAAATATTCTTTTAAATACTCTTCTAACTCTGGATTATTCTTTAATAATTCTTCCATGTTAACCACCATACAAACATTATACCACTCTTTAAAGATTTATGGTATAATAATTATGGGTGATTAATATGGAACTTTTAGCAAATAAATTGCGACCTAAAAAACTAGATGATATAATTGGTCAAAAACATTTAATAGGTCCTAATAAAGTTTTATCTAATCTAGTTAAAAACAAAAAAATATTCTCTATGATTCTTTATGGTAAACCCGGAATTGGTAAAACTAGTATTGCTAATGCTTTAATTCAAGAATTAAATCTCAAATCTAAATTTTTAAACGCTACTACCAACAATAAAGCCGATTTTGATATTGCTATTGAAGAAGCCAAAATGTATGGAGAAATGATTTTAGTTATTGATGAAATACATCGTATGAATAAAGATAAACAAGACATATTATTACCTCATATTGAATCTGGTTTAATAATATTAATAGGTCTTACTACTTCTAATCCCTATCATAAAATAAATCCTGCTATTCGTAGTCGTTGTCAAATATTTGAACTTAAAGAATTAGAAATAGATGATATTATCGAAGGTTTAAAAAAAGCTACTAAAGAACTTCCAGATATAAATATAACTGAAGAAGCTTTAAAATATATTGCTTCCCTATCATCTGGTGATTTCCGCAGTGCTATTAATACTTTAGAAGTAGCTTATTATGCCTCTAAAGATCACACTATTACTATTGACGATATTAAAAAGATAAATAATAAAGCAGTTTTTTTTCATGATAAAGATGAAGATGGTCATTACAATGTCTTAAGTGCTTTTCAAAAATCTATTCGTGGTAGTGATGTTGATGCTGCTCTTCATTATTTAGCTCGTCTTTTAGTCGCTGGTGATTTAGATAGTATTTACCGAAGAATGAGTGTTATTGTTTATGAAGATATAGGTTTAGCTAATCCTGCAATGGGTCCAAAAGTCATGGCCGCGATTGAAGCTGCTGAACTAGTGGGTCTTCCCGAAGCTATAATTCCTCTGGGAGTAGTAGTAACTGAAATGGCTTTATCTCCTAAAAGCAACAGTGCTTACCTAGCTATTAATGAAGCCATAAACGATATTAATAAAGGCCTATCAGGTGAAATTCCAAGACATCTTATAAATCCCTCTAATGATTATATTTATCCCCATAATTATAAGAATGATTGGTATCCTCAAGAATATCTACCAAAAAAACTTAAAAACCGTAAATATTATTATAAAAAAGATAATAAATATGAATTAAACTTAAATAAATTATATGATGAAATGAGAGGTATAAAATGAAAATAAGTATAATTGGAACTGGAATATTTGGTTTAAGTTTAGCTATTTCTATGGCTAATAATGATCATGAAATAATCATGTGGAGTGAAAATAAAAAATTAGTAAATAATTTTCAAAAAAATCATCATTTAAAATCTATTGCTAATATTGATATTCCCCAAAATATTAATGTTACTAATAGTTTAGAAGAAGCTCTAAACAATCCTGATTTAATAATTTTAGCAACATCTGCTAAATATATTCGGGAAACATGTACTAATATGAAAGAATATTATAATAATAAAATTCCTATAGCAATTGCTAGTAAAGGTATAGAAAATGATACATGTGCTTATTTATCTGATATTGTAAAAGAAATATTAAAAACTAAACATATAGCCATTATTTCCGGTCCTACTTTTGCTACTGATTTAATGAATCTTGAACCTGCTGCTTTAACATTAGCTTCTGCTAGTAAGAAAGCTAAAGTATTAGTAAATTTAGCTCTCCATAGTGAACACTTAAAATTAAGAATTAATAATGATGTTTATGGTATACAATTATGTAGTAGCATTAAAAATGTTGTTGCTATCGCCGCAGGTATATTAGATGGTTTAGGTTTTAATGAATCAAGTAGAGCTTTTCTTATTACAGAAAGTATCAAAGATATTAAAGACTTATTAGTAAAATTAGAATGCAATCCTAAAACTATATTATCTTATGCTGGTATAGGAGATTTAATCTTAACAGCCAATTCTAATAAGAGTCGTAACTATCAATTTGGAGTTTTATTAGGCAAAAAAGCCCCTGAAAAAGAAATAGAAGCATTTTTAAATAATAATACTGTAGAAGGCTATTATACAGTTAAATCACTTAAAGAATTAACTAAAAACAAAAAAATTAAAGTTCCAATAATTAATATTGTAAATGATATTGCTATAAAAAGAAGAGATCCTAAAAAAATAATAGAATTTTTAATTTATAAAAGCTAATAATACTTAAAAAAATATGTAAAGAACCAACTTTACATATTTTTTAAATTATTATAAATAATAGCTAAATTAACTATAACTCTTATAATTACATCCATTACATACTGACTCTTAATATATGTTGGAATCATTAATTCTTCTATATTTACAATATTAATTGGAAAAGTTATTTTCCTTCCATTTACTCCAACTGTTTTTGAATACAATTGATAAGCCAGTAAATCACTTGCATTTTTAATATTATTTTTATCTTCATCAGAAATCTCAATATTTGAATTAAAAGTAAAATGTTTTAAATACTCTTCACTATTTACTTTTAATGTTTTAACATTTTTCTTAAAAAACAATTCTTTAATCTCTAACAAATAGTCATTCAAAAATTTTTGAATCACTTTATATTTCTCATGCTTATCTAGTTCCCTATCTATTCCTAATAAATCATAATCATATTCATAATTAATTTCTTTCTTCAATTTAGAATCTTTAATAAGATTTCTAATTTCTTCTATATGAATATCTAGAATCCTCCTTGCCATTTTTACTCCACTTTCCTACATATTAATAATTTCTAATTTATTATAACATAATTTTAACAATACTTAAACCTTTTTACGTTGAAAAGTCGCTTTTTTATACAAATATTGTCTAAAAAATACTTTTTCATCTTATCTTTTTGCAAAATATGTCAAATTTTGTCGAACGCTTTTTCTGGACAAATCTTCTTTTAATAATTAAAATAGTATCTTGAGTGTTAGGAAGATTTCTAAAATTTTTAATGCCAAATAACCTTCTTTTAATGTTTACCTAACACTCACTTTTTATTAATTAAATCTAAAAATACATAATCAGCGAGCATTAATCCCGCTACACCTGGAACAAATATAGCACTTCCTATTATTTTATCATTATTTATTGCTTCTTCTTTACTAAATACAACAGGTATATTTAAATCCATTTCTTCTTTTCTTAATTGATATCGCAATTTTTTAGCTAAAGGATCATTATATGTCTTATCTAAAGTAGTGAACTCTAACTTTGTAACATCTAATTTTTTCCCTGCTCCTAAAGCTGTAATTATCTTTATTTTATTAGTCTTAGCATATTTAATTAAAGCCAATTTTATATTTAAATCATCACAAGCATCAATAATATAATCAAAACTTTTATTTACATAACTATTAAAATTATTATTATCTAAAAATACTCTTATGGCTTCTATATTTATATTTGGATTAATATTTAAAGCTCTTTCTTTTGCTTCCATTACTTTTTCTTTATTTATATTATTATTATTACTTATAATCTGTCTATTTAAATTAGTTATATCAACTACATCACCATCAATAATGGTAATATTTTGAAATCCTGATCTAACTAAAGCTTCTAAACAAAAACCCCCTACTCCTCCAACACCTACTAAAAGTATTTTAGTCTTTTTAATTTTATCTAAATCTTCTTCTGTAATAATTCTAAGTAATCTATCAAACATCCATACCACCAATTATATTATAACAAATTAAAAACCCAGAGGAAAGTCTATTTGTCGATAAAATCCCGCGCGCTCGCAGGTGGTAAGAAACATATATACTTCTGGATTCTGGCAAATCAAGACCAGCATTCAACTCCATATATAATTATTCTCCCTAAATTATCTCATAGTCGGTTTTATGTAAAATAAACTATATCCTCTAGGTAATATTATTATACCATATTTATTATTTATTATTCAATATAAATTGCAAGATTTTACAATTAAATTAAAGAACTATCTTTTAAATGTATATAATGTTGGAGAAGCTTCTCCTCTTCTCTTATATTCATCTGGAATAATTTTATTTAAATAAATAGAATCTTTTATTTCTTCACCTTCAAACCCATATCTTTTAAGTTCATCATTATACATCCATTTTTCAACTTTATAAACCTTTTTAACAACCCCATTAATAACCGCGGCCACTTGTTTAACTTCTTTAATACGTTCTTCACTTAATTTCCACCACATACGTACTGTATCATATATAGAGCCACGTCCAAAATCATCAACACTCTCTGGCTTTATTTTTATAATTAATACCTTATCATTTTCATCAAATTTTGTTATTTTCTCTAAGCCATATCTATGCACAATCTGTTCTACACTTGTAACTCCATATTCTGAATTAATCGGAGGCATAACATTCGTTAAACCTGGGTATTCATCTATTAAAGCCGCCTCTACTTCTAAAGCCGTCGCTTCATCTAAATGGTGTCTATGAATAATATATATAACATCTAATCCTTCTTCTTTAATTTCTCGAATAGTTTTCATTTTTTCCGTTAGCTCATCCTGCCATTTTTCCATTTCTAAATCTAATAAAGCCCCTTTAGCATGATCAAATATTCTATTTCCTTTACCTTTTCCTATATAAAATACTTTGCCATTTCTTGGATCAATTAGTTTATAAACATAATATTGTAATTCATCAATTATTTCATTACTAAATTTCTCAATTTTCATCAATCATCAATTCCTCTCAATATTAACTTTCTCTCCATATTTCATACCAATTCTTTAAATTAGTAAGCCCATCTCCTGCTATACTTTTTAACAATTCCCAAGTTAAACCAAAATTATTCTTAAGTTCTCCCAAACCCTCTTTAGCATTTTCACAAAGAGTAGTATTACTTGCACATATGCTAGTAGTAATTGTTAAATAAGCTGATATAGCTTTTTCTTTCACTGTGTTATAGACTTTACTTGTTGTATTACTTATACTTTCTTTATATCCTGGAAAATATTCTTCTATCTTGTTATCAAAATATAAAGCCATAGCTAAAACTTTTAATTTAGTTGTATTAGTTAAATCTTTAAAAGTATAACCTTTAATAGTTCCATTATAAAATAAGAAATCAACAATTGTTACAAACCCATTTTTTAAAGTACTTTTAGGATTACTAACACTAGTATTAGTAATTTCTTTTTGATAATCATTAAAATAATTAATTACCGTAGTATCAGCAGTTGTATTATCGTTATTACTAACATTAGGTGTTACCTCTTTATTTGGTACATTATTACTGCTAGTATTATTTATAGAGCTCTCAGTAGATGAATTAGTATCATTATTAGAAGGCTTAGAAACTTCATTATTAGATGAAGTAACATCTGTATTATCTTTATTTTCTACTCCTTCTTCATCTTCATCTTTATTATCCTTTATTGGAGCACTATCTATTTTATGTTTTATTAAATCTTCATCACTTATTTTAATTGTTTTAGGACTAGCATTACTATCTAAATTTTTATCTTCATAAGTAAACTTAACAGTATCTCCAACTTCATAACTTCCTTTAATATTTGATATTAAATAATCATTATCATTAGCTTCAATAATAACATATTCTTTATCAGCCACGATAACATTACCTGTAATCTCTCTAATTGTTTTAGAGCCATTAAGTAAAAGATAAATTATAACCCCTAGTAAAATAACCAAAATAACTCCTAAAACTCCTATAATTATTTTATCTTTTTTCATTTATACCTCATCCCATAATCTAAAATTATATCTTCATTGTACCATCCGAACATATATTTGTCAATTATTTTAAAATCTATATAAATGATATTATTTAATAAAAAAAAGATAAAAAATTATCCTTTTAATTTATAATTTAATATTTCTTTAGTTAAAACGGGATTAGCTTTACCTCGAGTATTTTTCATTACTTGACCAACAAAATAATCAAATAAATTAGTTTTTCCACCCCTATATTCTTCTACTTGATTTGGATTATTAGCTATTATATCATCAATAATTTTAGTTAATTCTTCTTTATCACTTATCTGCGCATTATCTTTACTAACAAAATCTTTAACTTCTTTTTTCTCTTCCATTACTTTAAAAAATATATCTTTTGCTTGTTTAGAAGAAATTGTTCCCTTACTAATTAAATCAGTCAAATCTTTAAGTCTCTTAGGCGTTAAATAAACATCCTTAATATCTACTTCATATTTATTAGTATAACCTAAAACTTGTGTTGTAATCCAATTACTAGCCACCTTAGCATCTATTCCCAAATCTAAACATTCTTCAAAATAATCAGCTACATTTTTTTCTTTAACTAAAATAGTGGCATCATAATTACTTAATCCATAATTATTAATATAATCATATTTTCTTTCTAAATGAAGTCTAGGAATTTCTTTTTTTAATTCTTCTAACCATTCTTTAGTAATCTTATATTTAGGTATATTAGGTTCTACAAAATATTTATAATCTATGGCATCTACTTTACTACGCATATGAATAGTAGTACCACTTTCTTCATCCCATCTTCTTGTTTCTTGTTCTACTTCATCATATCTTCCTGCTTCTTTTAATTCTGATTGTCTTTTAATCTCATAGTTAATCGCGTCGTATACTCCCCCAAAAGAATTAACATTTTTAACTTCTACTCTTGTTCCAAATTCTGTTGCATCTTCATCCATAATTGAAATATTAACATCACAACGAATTTGTCCTTTTTTAGTATCAGCTTCCGATACATCACAATATTTATATACATCTCTCATATGTTCTAGAAAAGCAACAGCTTCTTCTGCACTATGTAAACAAGGTTCTGTAACTAGTTCTAATAAAGGAACACCCGCTCTATTATAATCAATGGTTGAAGTATCAAAATAATGATCTAAACTTGCCGCATCTTCCTCTAAATGAATATCATGAATATCAACTGGCACTAACTTTTCTCCCACTTCAATTTCAATATGCCCATTTATACCCACTGGACTCTCCATTTGAGTTATTTGATATCCTTTAGGTAAATCTGGATAATAATAATTCTTACGATCAAAATACATATATTCTGGTTGTTTACAATTAAGAGCCATACTCATTTTAAGCGCATCTGCTACACACTTCTTATTTACTACTGGTAAAGTCCCTGGAAAAGCCATATCAACTGGAGCAATATTAGCATTAGGTACTTCATTATACGTATTTCTTGCTGGTGAAAACACTTTAGAATTACTCTTTAATTCACAGTGCATCTCTAAACCAATCACAGCTTTTTGTTTTTTCATTATTTAACCTCCTTTGCTATTTGTCCTTTATAATTCATAGTAGATTCTAAAGCAAAAGCTAAATTAAGCACATTACTATCATCATAACAATTACCCGTAATATTAATACCAACAGGTAAATTATTTATAAAACCATCTGGTATAGTAATTGAAGGAAAACCACCAAAATTACCTATTTGTAAATGTTCCTCTAAAACATTTGTATTTTCATCAATTGTATCATCGCCCTCTTGTAAAAATTTTGCAGGTCCACTTGAAACTGGTAAAATTAAACCATCATAATCTTTAAATAGTTCTTTCATTTTATCTACAATTAATCTTCTAACTCTCGCAGCATTTTTAAAGTATCTTTCTTGATTTTCTTTTTGTAAAATATAAGAACCTATAACAAATCTTCTTTTAATAAGTGGTGAAAAACCTTTAGTACGATGTTCCATCATCATATCAGTTATTTTATCACTTTTACCTCGTGGTCCAAAAATAATACCTGTTAAATTAGACATATTACTAGTAGCTTCAGCACAAGATAAAACTACATAAACAGATGGTATTGCATTAAGAAGTCTCTGATCAATACTAACTTCATCAATTTCTACCCCTATACTTCTAAATTTATCTAAAGTATTATGAAAATTTTCTAAATGTTCTTTAAGTTGCAAACTAGCATGAGGATAATTATCTATATTAGCTATTTCTTTAATATAAAATAATTTCTTACCCTTAACATCTCCATTTAAACTTTTAGTCAAATTAATTTTACTTGAATCCCAAGAAGTCATATCATGACTATCTTTTCCTTTCATTGCATCCACTACAATTGCCGCGTCCTTAACACTTCTTGTTAAAACTCCACAGTGATCCAAACTACTTGCAAAAGGAAACAAACCATATCTTGATAACATACCATAAGTCGGTTTATATCCTACAATCCCACAAAAAGCCGCTGGTTTTCTAATAGAATCTCCTGTATCACTTCCCAAAGCATAAGGATATACTCCCGCGGCCACTGCACAAGCAGAACCCGCTGAAGAACCAGCACACATTCTCTTTGGATCCCAAGGATTTTTAACTATTCCTGTATGTCCTGTTGTTCCTGTTCCCCCCATACCAAATTCATCTAAAACTGTTTTATTAGCCATTATAGCCCCTTTATCAAAAAGCTTTTGAACTACAGTTGCCGTATAAAAAGGTACATAATTTTTTAATGTATTAGATGAACCTGTAGAAAGAACATCTTTAGTAGAATAATTATCTTTTACTCCAAAAGGAATTCCAGACACTAATTCATCCGTTACAGAAGTTTCTTTCGCATCATCACAAATAGTTACAAAAGCATTATATTTTTCTTGTACTTCATGAGATTTAACAAGACTTTCTTTAATTAATTCTTTACTTGTAACTTTACCTTCCTTTAATAATTCATGTAATTCTTCAATACTTTTATCCATATACATTTTAATCCACCACCTTTGGTACTTCAATTTCTCTTCCTTCTACTCCTCCTGCATTTCTTAAAGCATCTTCTATAGGAATAGAATCTTCTGCAATATCTTCTCTTAAATCAAACTGAAAATCATCAAGTGCATGTGTCATTACTGGAACTTCACTTATATTGGGAATTTCATTAATCTTATCAATACTTTTATCAATTGCCTCAAATTCATCCAAAACCATTTTATTTTCTTCTGGTGTTAAACCAATAAGTAATTTATCAGCATAAGAATCCACCATTTCTTTAGTAAATTTTGCCATTATAGTTACTCCTCTTCTTTAATATCTATTTTTATTCCTAATTCTTTTAATTGTTCTTCACTTACTTCACTTGGAGCTTCACTCATTAAATCAGCCGCACTTTGAGTTTTAGGGAACGCTATAACATCCTTTATATCATTAGTACCCGCTAAAACCATTGTAAGTCTTTCAATTCCTGATGCTATTCCTGCATGAGGAGGAACTCCATATTTAAATGCTTCTAAAACAAAGCCAAATCTTTTATTAGCCTCTTCATCACTAATACTAAGAGCTTTAAATATTTTAGCTAAATCTTCTCTTTTATGATTTCTAACTCCTCCACTAGCAAGCTCATAACCATTAACAACTAAATCATAACTTCTTGAAATACAATGTTCTGGATCATTAATAGTATTAATATCTTTAACCATTGTAAAAGGATTATGTTCTGCTTTCCATCTCTTTTCTGTCTCTGAATATTCAAAGAAAGGAAAATCAGTTATCCAAACAAAATTAAGAGCAGAATCATCTATTAAATTTAATTCTTTAGCTATCTTATTTCTTAATGCCCCTAAAGAAGCATAAACAATCTTTGGTTTATCAACCACAATTAAAACTAAATCATTATTAGTAATATCAAATCTTTCTTGCATTAATTTAAGTTTCTCATCTTCTAAATTTTTAGCAATAACTCCATTAAATTTATCATCATCAAACTTTAACCAAGCCATGCCTTTAGCTCCATAAATCTTTACATAATCTATCATGTGTTCAATATCACTACGAGAATATTTATTGCCATTATTTTTAACAATTAAACATTTAGCAATTCCCCCATTTTCTATCGCTGATCTAAACACATTCATATTAGTATCTTTTAAAATATCTGTTAAATCATTTAATTCCATTTCAAATCTTGTATCAGGTTTATCAGAACCAAATCTATCCATAGCTTCTTGATAAGTAATTCTAGGAAAAGGTGGAAGATCAATATTTTTTACATCTTTAACTACTTTTTTAATCATTCCTTCCGTAATATTCCAAATATCTTCTTCTTCTGCAAAAGAAACTTCTAAATCTATCTGTGTAAACTCTGGTTGTCTATCACTTCTTAAATCTTCATCTCTAAAACTGCGCGCAATTTGATAATATTTTTCAAATCCACTTACCATTAATAATTGTTTAAATATTTGAGGTGACTGAGGAAGTGCATAAAAAGAGCCTTTATTTACTCTTGATGGCACTAAATAATCTCTAGCCCCCTCTGGTGTTGATTTACACAAAATTGGTGTCTCAATCTCTAAAAAACCTAAATTATTTAAATATTCTCTAATACTTGTAATAATATTATGTCTTAAAATAATATTATTTTTTAAATTATCTCTTCTTAAATCTAAATAACGATATTTTAAAGCTACATTTTCATTAACTTCTTGTCTATCATCATATACATTAAAAGGCAATATATCACACTCACTAAGAATTTCTAATTCTTGCACCATTAATTCTACTTCTCCTGTAGGAATCTTAGGATTAATCATATCAGGAGTTCTTTTAATTAATTTACCAGTAACTTTAATACAAAATTCATTTCGTAAAGACTCTGCTAACGCAAAATCACTTTTTAAAAACTCTCTATTAAATACTACTTGTAAAAAACCACTTCGATCTCTTAAATCAACAAATATTACTCCCCCCATATCTCTTCTTTTATTTACCCAACCATAAACAGTATAAATACTATCTACATCTTTTAATCTAAATTCACCATTATTATATTTTTTCACTTTTAATCCTTCTTTCTAATAATCGCATGCCTTAGGTGTTCTAGGATAAGGGATAACATCTCTAATATTATCTACCCCTGTTAAATAAATAAGTAATCTTTCAAATCCCATTCCAAAACCTGAATGAACACATCCTCCATAACGTCTTAAATTTAAATACCAATCCATCGCCGCCGGATCCATCCTAAGTTCTGTCATTCGAGAAATTAATTTATCATAATTTTCTTCTCTTTGAGAACCACCCATTAATTCTCCTGCTCCCGGAACTTCAAGATCAACCGCCGCGACAGTTTCTCCATCAGAATTCTGTTTCATATAAAAAGCTTTAATATCTTTAGGCCAATTCTTAATAAATACAGGACCATTAAAATATTCTGTTAAATATTTTTCATGTTCTTTAGCAATATCTTCCCCGTATTCTGGTGCAAATTCAAAATCTACTTTAGCTTCTTTAAGTATTTTAATTGCTTCTTTATGATCAATTCTTGTAAAATTACTCTTAATTAATTTCTCTAACTTCTCTTTTAATCCTTTTTCTACAAATTTATCAAAAAATTCAATTTCATCTGAAGAGTTATCTAAAACATATTTAACAATATATTTAAGCATATCTTCCATAATATTCATATCTTCTTCTAAATCACAAAAAGCAATCTCAGGTTCAATCATCCAAAACTCTGAAGCATGTGTTTTAGTATTAGAATTTTCCGCTCTAAAAGTTGGTCCAAAAGTATATACTTTTTTATATGCGAGAGCAAACGTTTCTGCTTCTAATTGCCCACTTACCGTAAGATTAGTCATCTTACCAAAAAAATCTTTGCTATAATCTATTTTTCCTTGTAATTTATCAATAGGTAAAGTTGTTACTTGAAACATTTCTCCTGCTCCTTCACAATCACTGGCCGTAATTAAAGGTGCATGAAAATAAACATAACCTCGTTCTTGAAAGTATTTATGAATCGCATAAGCAGCTACACTTCTTACTCTAAAAACAGCTTGAAATAAATTAGTTCTTGGTCTTAAATAAGCTACTTCTCGTAAAAATTCTTTTGTATGGCGTTTAGGCTGTATAGGATAATCATCAGGACAATCTCCTAATAAATCTATTTTTTTAGCTTTAAGTTCATAATCTTGATTTCCCTGTGATTTAACTATTTCTCCTGTAACTTCTATCGCACATCCTACTAATAATTTTTTAATTTGATTAAAATTAGCTAATTCTTCATCATAAACAATCTGTAAATGTTTAAAACAAGTACCATCCGAAAAATCAATAAAACCAAAAGTCTTTTGATCGCGATGATTTCTAATCCATCCTTGAACTTTTACACTCTTTCCCTCATAATCTTTTATATTCTCTAATAATTCTTTTAAATCCATAATTATTTCCTTTCTTATAAATTACTAATTAAATATTCTAATATTTCGTTTTCATCAACATCCTTGATATCTCCAGTTAAATTATCTTTAACTTGCATCAAACCTTTATTTAAAGCTTCTTGATCTAATATAACTGTTAATCTTGAATCAAATTCTCCAATATCACTTTTAATATCACTCCAACGTAAATCTTGTACTAACCTCATACCTACCATTTGTTCTTCTATAGAATTAGCTAATATATTAACATCTAAAGTATTATTTAATAATCTTTTATCTCCAATATCCTTTAATATTTTAACAATCTTTTCTAAATCAATTATAAAACCATAACCATTTTTAAGTTCTCCTCCATATACTAATACTTCTTTATCATTTATAATCTCAAAAATTGTGGTTTTAAACTCTTTATACTCACTTACTTGTCCAATTTCATAATCAACATCTAATAATTCCAAATAATTAAATATCTTATCATCTTTAATATCAATATCTACTAATCCATCTTGCATACCCATTTCTTCTAATAAACGATAAGCTAAAGAAATAACTTCTACTAAAGCCATAAAGGAATCATTTAAATTAAATAATCCTAAATAATTTCCTGCTACAAAATAATATTTATTCTTAGAAATATTTTCTTTTTCTAAAAAATAAATAGTATCTTCAAAACTATCATTAGTTTTTAAATAATTATAATTATAAAGACTTGCTACACTATCCCATAATCTTTCTACATAATTATAATATTTAGCATCTTCCCCTAAAACAATCTTTTTTTCCATAAACGTCCTCCTAAACATAAAAAAACTTAGTATCTGTAAGGACGCATAATATGCGCGGTGCCACCTTACTTTACTAAGTACTCTTAACATTTTATCGCATTACCTGCGTTTTCTAAATAATAAAAGCTGTCTTTCTAACTATTAAACTTTAGGCATTCCCAGCATCTAGCCCTCTCTTTAAAGTTAAACCTAGTTATACTTGGTCTTTCTTTAGAAAAATACTATATTAGTATTTTAGTATAAATCTTTTTATTAGTCAAGTTTTTATTTTAAAAATTATTATCTCTTATTTATCTTAAAACTATTATCATCCCTATCTTTTTTATCCTCATTAATATTAGTTCTTAATCTTTCTCTTACCATTAATAAATCATAATAAGCATTTTTAAACATACCCGCAATAAACATATCTTTTTCTTCTAATATTTTAAATGTATAATTATATATTAATGATGTTAAAAGTAATTTATCTAAAGTAGCTTTTAAATTAATATCTAAAGCTTTAAAATTATATTTTTCTCTTATAAAATATACAATTTCTTCTAAAGTTGTTTTATCAGGCATCTTTCTATTTGTACCTCTTATACATAAATTAATTACATTAAACTTTAAATCTATTTCTATATAAGAACTTGGAGCTAAAACTATTCTATTAATATAATCAAATTTCAAATACTTTTCATCTTCTGGAATTAAAATATATTGTTCAAAATTTAAAATTGTCTCTTTTAATTCTAAATTTCTAAAATCTATATTTTTATAAATATTTTTAAAATGTCTTATATAAAGTCCTGCTAATCTCTCTCCTGCTTTTAAAAAATATCTTTCATCACTAATAATTCTTCCATACTTTCTTAATTCTTTTTCTAATACTTTCTTATTCATGTTCCTCCATTGCAATTGTAATTGGTCCATCATTAGTTATATTAACAATCATCTCTGCTCCAAATTCTCCTGTTTCAACTAAAAGAAATTCTCTTAATTTTTGATTAAATAATTCATAAAGTTTAATCGCCTCACTTCCATTTAAGGCGGCAACATAAGACGGTCTATTGCCTTTTTTAGTATTCGCATACAAAGTAAACTGACTTATTGATAAAATAGCACCTCCAACATCTAAAATAGACTTATTCATGACTCCTGCATCATCATCAAAAATCCTTAAATTAACAATTTTTTTAACCATCTTATCAATAATTTTTTCATTATCGCCTTCGGTAAACCCGACTAAAACTACTAAACCGGACTTAATGCTACCTATAACTTTATTATTAACAGAAACACTGCTCTCCTTACTTCTTTGGACAATTACTCTCACTATTTACCTCTCCTAACTTCAATAATAAAAGTTAAATTTTCTAAATCTCTTATAATTGCTTTTAACTCCTCAATATTTTTAACCTTTATTGTTAATTCATATTCTATACTTGTCGTATAATCTTTTGTTTTTAAAGAATCTATATAGGCATTCCTTTTTGTAACAATTGCTATTATATCCGTTAAATAATTTTTCTTATTATCACTCAAAATATCCAAATCAGTTAAATATAAAGCATCACTTTGAGGGTTCCAACTTACTTCAATTAATCTATCTTTTTCTTTAGTTATATTTGAGCAATCACTTCTATGTACTGTAACTCCTTGTCCTTTAGTAATATAACCCACAATTTGATCACCTTTAACTGGTTTACAACATTTAGCTATATTAACAAGTATCTCTGGAATACCTGCAACAATTATATCATTTTTATATGCTTTATTTGTAATACTACGATTATTAACTTTCTCAATCAATGCATCTCCAATTGTCTCTTTAGTTCCAGTAGCAAGACCAATTATAAAGCCAGCAGTATATCTAAGTGTTCCAATTGATAAATATATATCATCTAAATCTTTTAATTTTAACTCTTTAACAATCATTTTAATATTATCATCATTAATAACATCACTAAAAGATAACTTTTTCTTTCTTAATTCTTTTTCTAAAATATCTTTCCCTTTAAGAGTTAAAAACATTCTTTCTTGTTTACTAAAATAAGACTTAATTTTATTTTTTGCTTGACTAGTTTTTACAAAAGATAACCAATCTTTATTTGGCGAAGCAGTATTATTTGTTTTAATTTTAACAATATCATTATTATCTAATTCATGATTTAATGGTACAATATTATCATTAACAATTGCCCCAATAGTTTTATCTCCTACATCAGAGTGAATACGATAAGCAAAATCAACTGGTGTTGCCCCTCTAGGAAGTTCTACTACATCTCCTTTAGGCGTAAAAACATAAATCATCTCAGCCAGCATATCACTATTAACATCACTTGCAAATTCCACATCATCCTGTGTTTCATTAGTCTCAATCAAATTTCGAAACATCTCTAGTTTCTGTTCCATAATATTCTGAACTTTTTTGGTCCCATGCTCTTTATATGACCAATGTGATGCCATACCTTTCTCAGCTAATTCATCCATTTCATATGTTCTAAATTGTACTTCAAATAAATGACCATCAACCCCAAAAACTGTTGTATGTAAACTTTGATACATATTAGCTTTAGGCATTGCAATATAATCTTTAAATCTTTTAGGAATAGGACGATATTTTGCATGAACAAGCCCCACTGCTAAATAACAATCACTAACTTCATCTAATATTACTCTAAGAGCTAAAATATCATATATTTCATTCCATTTTTTTCCTTTAGCTAATTTATTATAAATAGAATGTACACTTTTAACTCTTCCTTTAATTTTAAATTTAAGTCCTTGCTCTTGTAAAATATTAGTTATACTTTCTTGCATTTCATTTAAAGAATCATTAAGTTCTTCTCTTGTTTCTTCTAACTTTTCTAAAATATCTTTATAAACATCTGGTTTCGTATAATATAAACATAAATCTTCAAGCTCACTTTTAATAGAATTTATTCCCAAACGATGCGCTATAGGAATTAAAACAGCTTGAGTTTCATAAGCCTTTTCTTTTTGTTTTTTGGGATTTATCGCATAATTAGTTCGCATATTATGAAGTCGATCAGCTAATTTAATAAAAAGCACTCTAACATCTGTTGCCAGTCCCACTAAAACTTTTCTAAGATAAATAGCACTATATTCCGAATCATCTACTAATTCTAATTTATTGATCTTTGTTATAGAATCAACTATTGTCGCAACCGTACTTCCAAATTTTTCTTCTACTTCACTTAAAAGCGTTTCTCCATTATTCATTACTTCATGAAGTAAAGCCGCAATAATTGTTGTAGCATCTACATTTAAACTATTAACAATATCCGCTACATGTAAAGGATGCGTAATAAAATCTTCTCCATTAAGTCTTTTCATTCCTTTATGTTTCATAAAAGCATAATTATAAGCTTCTTTTATTTGTAACAACTCATTAGTATCTAAAATATTTTGTTTAATTCTCTCATAAACTATATCAAAACTAATTGGTTCTTCTACTTTATCTTTTAGCATTTCACATCTCCTCATGTTCTTTTTTATATTTATCAATAACAAATTCATTTAAAGCCATAATATCAACATTAAAAATATCATTAACCATACATCCCAAATCTAAATCTCTAGATGTTACCCATTTATATGTCTTTAAATAATCCCAAACATCTACTTCTTGAATATACTTATATCCCCCACGTTTTAGCTCTAAAACCTTTGATTTTAATGCTGGATATATTCTAGTATATAAATCTTCTAAACTTTTAAATTTAAGCTCATTATCTCTATTTTCCATTTAATCCCTTCTTACTTAAACAAGTCATAAAACTTCTTTTTAAAATATATATTTATTATATACTATAAATCTCTATTTTTAAAGAGGTGAAAAATGAAAAATAAATTTTTAAGCGCTACTTTTATTCTTTTAATCGGAGGCTTCATAACTAAAATACTAGGATTTTTAATAAGAATTATTTATACCAGAATGGTTGGAAACGCCGCTATTAACTTATATTCATTAGTAATGCCCACTTATTCTTTAATGCTTACCATTGCAACTCTTTCTCTTCCTATAGTTATATCTAAATTAATTAGTGAAGCTAAAAATAAAAGCTTAAAAATTCTTACTAATGCTACTTTTATAACTATTATTATTAATTTAATTATGATAACTATAATTTATTTTACAAAAGATTTTATTGCTATCACTCTCCTTCATGATCCTAGATGTAGTATTCTTTTAATGGCTATGGCTTTTACTTTCCCCTTTGTTTCTATTTCTAGTATTTTAAAAGGTTATTTTTATGGTAAACAAAAAATGTTACCCCATACTATATCTAATATTTTAGAACAACTAATAAGAATCATACTAATTTTTATTATTATCCCCCCATTAATTAAAAAAAGTATTACTCACGCTGTAATGGGCTTAATTCTTTTAAGTGTTGCTTCAGAATCTATATCTATTTTAACTTTCTTATTTTTTTTACCTAAACATTTTGTCATTAATAAAGAAGATTTAAAACCTGATCTTGCAACTTCTAAAGAAATAATAAAAATATCTTTTCCTACAGTATCTGCTCGTTTAATAGGTAACATTGGTTTCTTTTTTGAACCTATTATTCTTACTAACATATTACTCATGATGGGTTATTCTATGAATTATATCTTAAATGAATATGGAGCCTATAATGCTTATTCCATTTCTCTTCTTGCTATGCCATCATTTTTTATTCAAGCTATATCATCATCTTTATTACCCGAAATATCACGATTTTATTATCATAATAATTTAAAAATGGTTAAAAGAAGATATCATCAAGCATTAATAATGTCTTTAATTGTCGGTATATTTTTTTCTACTTTAATCTTTATTTTCCGTGATAAATTATTACTAACTTTATATAACACTACAAATGGTTCTAATTATATTAAAATACTTGCCCCTTTCTTTGTTCTCTTTTATTTAGAAGGACCCTTACAAAGTGTTTTACAAGCCTGTGGTAAATTTAAAACTTGCATGTTTATAACTATTATTGCTATTTCTACTAAACTCCTAACTATGACTATTTTATCTTTTTGCCATATAGGTATGTATGCCCTAGTAATCGCTGAAATAATTGATATTATACTAATAGTATTATTATCTCTTAAAAATATTAAAAAAATATTTTAAAAAAGCGATTATTTAGTATAACCGCATTCTTCACATATAACATTCTTATTTTTTGTAACCAATAGATTATTACAATTAGGACAGTTTTCACCTGTAGGTGTATACCATGTTGCATAAGTACATTTAGGATAATTACTACAGCCATAGAAAATCTTACCTTTTTTAGTTTTTTTAGCTAAAATATCTTTCCCACATTTAGGGCAAACAGCCACTTTAGCTTCTTCTTTAATTTCCTTTTTAATATATTTACAAGTAGGATAATTACTACAAGCTACAAACTCTCCAAATTTACCTTTTCTAACTACCAAATCACTGCCACACTCAGGACATTTCTCTCCTGTTTTTTCTGGTTCTTTCTTTTCCATTTCTTTAAAAGCTTTTTCAACCAAAGGAGCAAATTCTTTATAAAACTTCTTTAAAACTTCAATATTATCTAACTTTTCTTCCGCAATCTCATCTAACTCTGTTTCCATATCTGCTGTATATTTAACATTAACAATATCACTAAAAAATTCTTGAAGTTTATCTGTTGTTTCAAATCCTATTTCTGTTGGCATAAATTTTTTATCATCTATAGTTACATAGCCCCTATCTTTTATTGTTTTCATAATTGTTGCATATGTACTAGGTCGCCCTATACCTAAAGCTTCCATCTCTTTAATTAATGTTGATTCTGTATATCTTGGGGCTGGTTTAGTAAAATGTTGATATTTATTAATTTCTTTAGCTACAATTTCTTTTTCATCTTTTAAATTAGGTAAAGCTTTTTCTTCTGATTCTTCAAATTCACTATAAACTTTTAAATAACCATCAAATTGTAAAACACTTCCCGTTGCTTTAAATAAATAACCATTATTTTCTAAACTAACCGCTGTAGTTAAAGTTTTAGCATTACTCATTAAATAAGCCAGTGAACGAATATAAATTAAATTATATAATTTATATTCATCAGTAGACAAATAACTTTTAATAGACTCTGGAGTTCGCATAATACTAGTTGGTCTTATAGCTTCATGAGCATCTTGAGCCCCCTTAGGTTCTTTAGACGCTTTTACTCCTCCAATATACTCTTCTCCAAAATTATCTTTTATATATGTTTTAGTATCATTAACAAATACTTCACTAAAACGAGTTGAATCTGTACGCATATAAGTAATTAAACCAACTGTTTCTGATCCAATATTCATACCTTCATATAATTTTTGAGCTATTTGCATTGTTTTACTAGAAGAAAAATTAAGTCTATTCGCCGCCATTTGTTGTAAAGTTGAAGTTCTAAAAGGATCACGAGGCTTCTTTATTTTTTCTTTTTCTTCTATTTTTTCAATATTAAATGTCTTAGATAAATTAGCTAATATTTGATCAGCCTCTTCTTCATTATGAATTGTAATCTTTTTATTATGATACTTTTCTAATTCCGCAGTAAAAGACTTAAAATCAGCTTCAATGGTCCAAAATTCTTCAGGAACAAAAGCTTGTATTTCTCTTTCTCTATCAACAATCAATTTAAGAGCTACACTTTGCACTCTTCCAGCACTTTTACCCCCTGTTTTTCTTTGCATAAGTTTACTTAATCTAAATCCAATTATTCTATCTAACATTCTTCTTGTTTCTTGTGATTTAACCAAATCCATATCTATTTTTCTAGGATTATTAATTGAATTAATAACTACATCTTTTGTAATTTCATTAAAAACAACTCTTTCATAATTATCATCTTTAAGTCCTAATTCATCATATAAATGCCAAGATATAGCTTCTCCCTCTCGGTCAGGATCTGTTGCTAGTATAACTTTATCACTTTCTTTAGTAAGCTTTTTTAAAGCCGCGATTTCTTTCCCTTTACCCTTTATTGCCACATAATTAGGCTTAAAATTATCTTCAATATCAATTCCCAACCCATATTTACCTGTTGTTGCTAAATCTCTAATATGGCCTTTACTTGATACTACTTTATAATCACTACCTAAATACTTCTCAATTGTTTTACTTTTAGCAGGTGACTCTACTATCACAACATTTTTCATAATTTTTCCTTTCTATTGTGTGGAAGTGGTATAACTATTTAGCTTTTTATCTAAATAGCTAAAGTAGTTCGTTTTAATAGCTAAACTACTCATCTTTAATTTTAAACTTATTTCCTCGTTAATAGCAAGTATTTCTTCATCACTATACACTTTTTCTGTATAGTAATTAATATTATTTGCCGTTGCATCATAAAAACCTATTTCATTTTTCCAAGAACCATCTGTAAATACAACCATAGATTCATATTCATTACTTAAAATATCACTTCCCATATAAAGTCTTGAATCATAAGTAAGTCCAAATAAATTAGCTACAGTTGGCGTTACATCTACATATGTAGTATATTCATCATAAACTTCATGTTTTAAGTCTGGATTATATATTATAAATGGCACTTGATCAACATTATTATCAATATTTACTTCATAACCTAAAGCCGGTGTTAAATTTTTATTAGATATTCCATAAGGATAATGATCACAATAAAGTAATATTACTGTATCTTGAAGTATTCCTCTTTCTTCTAATCCCTTTACTAAAGTACCAATCGCATTATCTACTTCTTTTAATTTTGACATATATCTTCTTACATCTTTCGCGTACTCTTCAGGCATTAAATCTAAATACTTATCATTATAAGTACTTGAACTAGAATATGGCATATGTGTAGTAACGGTCGTTATCCAAGACATAAATGGTTTAGTTGTATCTCTTTCATCTAATTTCTCTAAATAAAACTTCATCATTTCATCATCACTTGCCCAATCTCCATAATTAGGGCCATACTTAAGATTCATATCTGTTACTTTATAATATTTACTACTACCCATATTTTTATGTATCTGAGTTCTATAATAGTACTGATCAATATGATCATGAAAACTATTAGTAATATAGCCTTTATTATTAAACAAATTAAAGATACTTTGAAAATAAGTATTATTTCGATATACATTTGCCGTACAATTATTAAATATCGAATATAAACTTGTCATTCCTGTCATTTCATTATTACCAGTACTACATGTACTTCTAGGTGAATAATAATTTTTCCAAGACCAACCCTCATTATATAACTTACTTATATTAGGATAGAGTTCTTCGTTAAGCATAATATTACTTCCAGATTCTACCATAATAACTATTAAATTTTTATTTTCAAACATTCCTGTATAAGAATTAGTATAAGTTATATCATTCCCAATAAAATATTTATTTAAAGTATTATAATTATTATTTTTTTCTGTAGCAATTATATCTTTCCAATTATTATTATCTATATATAACTGTTCTTTAGCTACAAATTCTTCTCCTTCATTGGGTAAAACAATATTAGAATTAGGAATTTCATTAGGATTATAACTTATTTCATAATCAATTTCATTTCCTGGAAAAAAGTGTTCTTTAATATCTAAAATACCAAACCCAATATATCCAAAATCATTAACTACTAAACTTGGATTAGTAGGTTTTTTAAATAAATCATAACTTGATAATGCTTGAGTTTTATTTTGCATAAAACTAGCTTTTAAACTAACAAAATAAGCAAAAAAGCAAAAAATAATAAGTAATACTTGAAAACATTTAAATATCGCTATATGCATTTTATTATTCTTTTTAGGCATATCAAAAGTTACTTTTTTATCAATAAATATATAATATATAATTACTAAAATAAAAGGAACTAACAATAAATAAAACCATATTTCAAAACTTCTAATATAATCCCAAAAATAAGATATAACCGCGCCTGCTTGACTACTAGTTTGAATAGATATAAATGTCCCAATAAAATTTTTAAAACCTAACTGAGCAATCCCATAAATACTTATAAATAATATAAATATTGAATTAAATATTTTTGCTATAATATTAGGTAAAAAACTTAAAATAAAACTAAATATTAAAGAAATAATATTGAGACCTAAAAATATTCTTATCCCTGAAGGATCAAATAATTCTAACTTAGATATAAGTCTAAATACTAATTCTAAATAACTTAAAGAAACAATAAGAATAAAATAATTCTTAAAAAATTTACTTTGCCATAACTTTAATAATTTCTTTTTCATTATCTACTTCCTCCAATATTTTTTTAACCGGTTTATAACTCATCCGATATTCTTCATTTACTCCATACTCTTTTAATAAAGCTAAATGTTCTTTAGTAGGATATCCTTTATGCTTTTTAAAGTTATATTCTGGATATTTTTTATCCAATTCATACATAATACTATCTCTAGTAACTTTGGCAATAACAGATGCCGCGGCAATAGATAAAGATAAAGCATCTCCATGTATAATTGCTTTAGAAGGAATATCTATATCATTTAAACTCATTGCATCACTAAGAATATATTCTGGCTTCACATCTAAATTATTAAGAGCAATATACATAGCTTTCCGACTAGCCTCCAAAATATTTATCTCATCTATTTCTTTAGCACTAACTATTCCTACTCCAATACTTATTGCCTCTTTTTGCAATACTTTATAATATTCATCTCTTTTTTTCTCACTTAATTGTTTTGAATCATTAAGTCCTTCTAATTTATAATTAACTGGCAAAATAACCGCGGCCGCCACAACAGGTCCAACCAAAGGCCCTCTTCCAGCTTCATCAACACCTGCAATTAAATTAATATCATTTTTATATAATTCTTTTTCATACTTAAGCAAATCAGATTTCATTATCAAACACAATTTCCTTTACATACTCATCTTTAATATCATTTATTAATCTATTACTAACTCTCTCATAATCAACTTCTCCTCCCCTTATAGCTCCCATACTTCTACCTATTATATTATAAGCATCTTCAATATTAAGTTCCATATTAGTTGGTGTAATACCATATCTATCTTGCAATTTATTTGGATAATAACGATTAAGTTTATTTAAAATATGCACCCCAACTTCATTAACATCTAATATCTCTGACTTTATTGCTAAGAAAGAAGCCAAATTAAGAGCAATTTCCTTATTTTCTAATCTAGGCCATAATATTCCCGGTGTATCTAAAAGCATTATATCATGATTAGTTTTAAGCCATGCTAAATTTTTAGTTATTCCTGGTTTATTTCCCGTATTAGCCACTTTTCTTCCTACTAACTTATTAATTAATGTTGATTTCCCAACATTAGGAATACCAACAACTAAAACTCTAACTATTTTTTTATTCATCCCTTTTTCTTCACGTTTTAATTGTATATCTTCCATTAAACTATGAGTCATATTAATAATATTTCTAATATCACTATCATCATTTAAATTAGCGGCAATTACTTTAGTCCCTAAATTTTCATAATATATTTGCCATTTTTCTAACATTATTGGATCCGCTAAATCTTTTTTTGACATAATTAATATCTTAGGCTTATCTCTAATAATATCATAAATATTACTTATTTTTGAACTTCTAGGAATTCTCGCATCTACTAACTCATAAACTAAATCAATATTTTGATATTCCTTCATCATTAATCTTTTCGCTTTTTCCATATGCCCAGGATACCAATTGATGTTTGTTTTATTTTCATTCATTTTTATCACTTCCTTTTATTTTATATTTTCATCTACATATTCATAATATAAGCTATTACTTTGAGATATAGCTGATTTTTTAGTTTCTTTTTCATATAAATCCTTTGCTCCCTTGGCAACTCCTCCTCCACGCTTTGCCACATTTAAATTTTCTTTTAATCCCTTTGGATGTTCTTCTCTTGCAATATCCCTTGTTGCTATTTCACCAATATTTGTTAAAGCAACTTCAATGTCAGTCATATTATCTCTCAAAGATTCTTTTCGAATGCCTTTTAATTTTTTATATTCAGAAACAATTCCCTTAGTATCTAATACATCAGTGTTATAAAATTTTCCATCTTTTGCTTTTAATTTCAGTTGACTACAAAATGTAGTCAACTCAGATCCTTCTTTTTTCAATCTTAACTTTAATACGGACCAATATTTTCTAGCATCACTACTACCAGTTAGTGCATTTATAACATCAACAACACTAAAGTAATACTCTTCTTTCTCACTATCCCAAATACTTCTTATTTCTTTACCATCAAAAAGATTTGAAATTGTTTCTAATTTATTATTGATACCATTTAGAATAATCATATTATTTTCCATTTGATTGAATCGCGGCTTTCTTTAAGATATATATTGTAAAATTCATCCATTGAAGATATATATTTTTGATCTTGAATTACCCTATATTTTTCATATTCGCTTTCAGCTTTATCAATTGCTTTTTTATGAGTTATTTTACCAGAATGAGTCAAAATATTTTTTTCTCTAAATTTTAATAATTTATCCGTTGCATTTATCCAATCATTCATAGTCATAACTGTGTGCTCATATGCCATATCTTCTGCATAATCTAAAAAGGCTAAAGTTAGACGATTTAACTTATTCAACTCTTCTTCAGTTAAATAGTTTTTAGCTATAGAAACATCGTATTTATATATTAAGCCATCAGGACTATTTTTCCAATTAGTTAGTCCCATATTTTCTTCATTAGCATTAGCTCTTGTATAAATTAATTCAGCAGCAGTATATCCACTTATCGCGTAATGCAATTTATTTTGCACAACTTTAAAAAATGTGTATGCTTCTTCAGTTTTTGGATTATAATCAGATGATGTTGCAATGAACAAATCAGTAATTTTTTGATAAGACATTCTTTCACTTACTCTAATAGTTTTAATTCTTTCTAGTAATTCATCAAAATATTGTGTGCTAAATTTATTACCATTTATAAATCTATCATCATTTAAAGCAAAACCTTTTATCATATATTCTTTAAGCACTTTAGTTGCCCATATTCTAAATTCAGTTGCTTTTTTAGAATTAACTCGATAACCAACTGCAATTATAGCATCTAAATTATAAATCTTAACTTTATTTGTTTGTGTCTTTTCTCTAATTGCTCCATGTTTAGTGGTATTTTCCATTTTGGAAACAACCATACTCTCATTTAATTCTTCTTCATCAAATATATTTCTCAAATGTTTTGAAATTGCCGACACCCCAACATCAAAAACTTTAGCCATAGCTTTTTGTGTAAGCCATAAAGTTTCATTTTTATAGATTGCATCAACAACTATATCGCCATCTTTATTTTTATATATTAATAAATTATTTTGCTCTTCTAATTTATTCATTATCTCATCTCCAATCTATAATTTTCTCAAAAATGCAAAAACTATAGTGTTCCCATATGCTTTAAGATACTATTATCCATTTAAATAACTTCCTTATAAATTATTAATTAATCACCTAGTACTATTTTACAAATCTGAGTGTATCTTTCTTTAAAATTTTCTTTTGTTCATTCCAAAAATCGTAATTATCTTCTGAATTATTTTTATATTCTTCAATATATTATCTTACCTCTTTTTCAACTTGACTTACTATATCCATTATCGTCACCTCTTTTGTTTTGTACTCCAATATCATAACCAATTATTAATTTATCTTTACATTAAATTAAAGTATTATTTTCTAAAAAAATGTCCATTATCATGGACTATTTTTAATACTTATTTTACTTTCCCAAACTTTTTAAAAGGATACATCACAAAGTTTGTAGTTCCTTTAATTTCTTCCTTTTTAACAGGTCCAAATGCTCTCGAATCTAAAGAAATACTTCGATTATCTCCTAATATAAAATATTCATCTTTTTTCAAAGTAACTTTACCAACATCATAGGTTACACCATAACCAAATTCATCTTCTAGTTTTTTATCATTAATATAAATCGCACCCAACCTAATTTCTACACTTTCTCCTGGAAGACCAATTACCCTCTTTATCAAATTATCCTTTTTATCCTCCATTTTTAAAACTACAATATCAAAGCGATCTACTTTTCCTAATTTATTAAGAAGCATAATTTCTCCCCCATCTAAAGTGGGATACATACTAGAACCATTTACTTTAACTGGTGTCATTATATAACTTCTAACAATTACAACTAGAATAATTATTATTACATATGGTAATAAACTTTTTATGTATTTCATCTAATCACCCTACTTAAACCTGAATTAATAGTATCACGTTTTTAAATATTCTTCAACTATTTTATTATATTTACTTTACATTTTATATTCAAAAATTAAAAAATAAGAATATATATTCCTATTTCTTAAATCTATTATAATTTTTTTAATCAGCAAAAAAAGAGAACTCTTAATTTCTCTCTTTAACACGATATTCTTTACGCATTTTCTTAATAAAGTTATTAAGTTTAGCACGTCTAACCATACCTTTTTTAACTACGACAATCTTATCAATTGTTGGAGTATTAACTGGAAAAATACGAACAACACCAATACCTCCAGAAGTTTTTCTAACTGAAAATGTTTCAGATACTCCGTGGCCTTTTTTAGCCACTACTAAACCTTCGAAAGCTTGGATTCTTTCTTTCTTTCCTTCTTTAACCCATACATCAACACGTACTGTGTCGCCTACACGAAATTCTGGTATGTCGCTTCTTACATGACGTTCATTAATTTTATCAACTAAATTAGCCATATTGCACATCCTTTCTCTAAAATATTTAACCGCATAATCACTTAAATAAATTAAGGCGGATTATCTTCTTTGGGTCCTATGTATTATAACATAATAAATTTAAAATAACAAGACTATTTAACCCTCTTTAATAAAACATCATAAGCCCCATTTGGACTTTCAACAGACACAGTTTCTCCTGCTTTATGTCCAATTACAGCTTTTCCAATTGGTGATTCATTAGAAATTTTATTATTAAAAGGATCTGCTTCTAAAGAACCTACTATTTTATATTCTTCCTCATCTCCAGGTTCATATTCAATTACAATAGTTGATCCAACATTAGCTACTCCCTTATCTTTATTATCTATAATCTCACAATGTTCAAGCTTATATTCTAACTCTTTAATTCTACTTTCTAATTGAGCTTGTTCATTACGAGCCGCATCATAATCTGCATTTTCTGATAAATCTCCTAAACTACGAGCATACTTTAAAGCATTAATAACTTCCGGTCTTTTATTTAATTTTAAATCATTTAACTCAGCTTCAAGTTCTAAATAACCCTCAGGAGTTAAAACAACTTTTGCATTTTCTTTTTTCATTAAATTATCTCCTCACAAATTTCAATATCTACAAAAGAATACTACAAATAGTTCTTTTTGTCAAATATTTTTAAACGCATCATTGCCCATCTTGGCAACTTTGTGTCAACTTTTAAATAAACATGCATTCTTGGATGCCTTGCAATATCAATAAAATTGCCATCTTCATCCCATATCTCTTTAATACTCATTTCTATTGGTTCCATATTTGGTCCAAAAAATTCTACTACATCCCCAATTTTAAAATAATTTCTTTGTTCCAATAAAATTTTACCATCTTTACTATCTAATACTATTCCTAAAAAATCTTGATTAGATACTTCATCTCTTCCTAAATAGTATTGTTCTTTATCGGTAGGTAATTTATCATAAAACTGAGGTGTACTTTCTCTATTAGCACATCTATTTATAATGTCATTAGAATATAATATGTCTTTATTAGTTAAAGTATTACTTTTTATTTTATCCAATAATTTTCGATACTCATATATAACTGTTGCAATATAATAAACTGAACGCATTCTTCCTTCTACTTTAAAAGAATTAACTCCTACTTTAATCATATCTTCCAAATATTTAGCCATATTTAAATCTTTAGGCATCATACTAAATACTTTATCTTCATCATTTATTTTAAAAGTCCAACGACATATCTGTGCACAACCACCTCGATTAGAATCTCTATTTGTTGCTACATTTGATAAAACACATTTCCCACTAAAACTAGTACACATAGCTCCCTGAATAAAACACTCTAAATCTAAACTTGTCTTATCTTTAATTATTTTAATATCTTCTCTAGAAGCCTCTCTTGCTAAAACAATTCTTTTAACTCCTAACTTTTTATAAAATAAAGCCGCTTCGTAATTTAAAGTACTAGCCTGCGTTGATAAATGTATCTCCAAATTAATATTATTATTTTTTATTATATTTATCACGGCAATATCACTTACAATTACAGCGTCTACTCCCATATTTTCCAAAGCTAATAAATATTCTTTTAAGCCCTCAATATCTTTATTATGAAGAACAATATTTACTGTAACATACAATTTTTTATTTAAATCATGAGCAAATTTAGTTGCCTCTTCTAACTCTTTTACACTAAAATTTATAGCGTTCGCTCTTAATGAATAATTATATCCTCCAATATATACTGCATCTGCCCCATATAAATAAGCTATTTTAAGCCTTTCTAAAGAACCAGCCGGAGCAAGTAACTCAACCATTATTCTTCCTCCTTTAATTTAAAAATTGTTCCTCTTTCACTTAAATACTTATATGGATATTTATTTTCTAAATCATCCTCACTATTAACTATCTCTAAAACTTCTTTATCACTTAAAAATACTGTATTAATAAAATTATATAAAACATTATTTTTTCTTCTTAATCTTAATCCATTAAAAGGTTTTTCTGTATAAATAACTGTTCCATATTCTGATTCTAAAATATTAAATTTCTTTTTTGATATATCTTCTTCAATTTGAGCTTTATTATTTACGCTTTTATTATAATTTTTATTATAATTAGTAAGTAAAGTTCTTCTAGAATACATAATATTAATATATCCAAAAGTATATAAAACAACTGGTTTAATTGCTTTTTCTAATATTTCATCAATTTCTTCAAAAGTAATATCACTACTTACAACAACACTATCTACATAATTTAAATAAGCATTAATACTTTCATAATTACAATTTAAATGATTTAAAAATAATATTTTAATAAGATTTAATTTTAATTCTAAAAGAATATTTAATACTCCAATATCATCAAATATAATTCCTTTAATATTAGTAGGTAAATTATTTAATAACTCTTTAAAATCCTCTAAAGTTTTATTATCCATGATTCTATTAACTAAAAGAAATCCCCCTAAAGGAATATCATTAAGTTTAAAAGTATCAGGAAATCCCACAACATATCCTTCAAGTGGAAAAACAAAAGAAATATTTTCTCTATCTTTTAAACTATCAACAATCTCTAAATTATTTACTAAAAGCAAAGTATTATTTCTTTTCATTTTTCTTAACACTCACTGAGATTCCATCTCCAACATCATAGAAATTAGTCTCAAATTCTTTATTATCTTTTAAAAATACAATATAATCTTCTAATTTAGTTACAAGTCCTCTTAAATTTTTAGATTCTATTTCATTAGATTTTCCTACATGTCCATGAAATTTTAAATTATCAGATATAATAATTCCTCCATCTTTTAAGAAATATTTAAATTTTTCAAAAAACTTAGTATATTGTCCTTTCGCTGCATCAATAAAAATCATATCATAACTAACATTACTTAAATTAACTTCCAATGCATCTTGAAATACTACAGTTATTTTTTGTTCAAAATTACACTTTTTAACATTCTTTAAACATTCCATATAACGAGCTTCATCTCTTTCAATTGTTGTTACCATAACATCAGGAGCTACACTCGCCATTAAAATAGAAGAATATCCAATTGCACTACCTATTTCTAATATATTTTTAATATTATTAGCTTTTATTATCTTCATAATAAAAGTAATTGATTCTTTTTCAATAATTGGTACATTATGCTCGGAGGCATATTGTTCCATTTCTAAAATTAATTCTTTCATTTAAATTCATCTCCATTAATATTCGTACCATACTCCTTGTGATTTTAAACTACTAATCATCTGTTGATGTTCTGCATTATTTCGAGTAAAATACAAATTTTTATATTTATCCGCTACAAAGAAATAATAATCATGATTTACAGGTTCCAACGCTGCTTCTATTGCAACAAGACTTGGACTACATATTGGTCCAATAGGAAGTTTACCCATATTACAAGTTCCTCTTGTATTATATCCATTACTACAATCATCTATCTCTGCTTGATATAATTCCGTAGAAAAATCTCTTTTAGCTCCATAATATGTTGTAACATCACTTCCTAAAGAATCTCCAGCTTCAAGTCTATTTAAAAATACTCCTGCAACCATCTTCTTAGGATCATCACTAGTAGTTTTATTCTCTTTTGTCCCTGAAGATTCTAATTCTACAATACTTGCTAAAGTAAGTATCTCATGAATAGAATATGTCGAATTCTCTACTTCTTCTTTATATTTATTTAATATTTGAAGTGTTCCATCTAACATTTTTTCAATAATATTTTTAATAGTACTTCCCTTATATATTTCATAAGTACTAGCGTATAAATATCCCTCTAAAGGATAATACAATCTTTCATTTAAAATATCATCTGTTAAAAACCAATACTTATTAATTAACTCTTCTAAATATTCTCTATCGCTTAAAATATCTAACACTTCTTCTTTAGTACTATCAGTATTTTTAGCTATAATTGAAGCATAGTCTTCTATTTTCTTTCCTTCAACAAAAGTAATCTTAAAAGTATTATCTTCTTCTTTAATTTTCCCATCATTTATTTTTTTTAATATTTTTTTAGAACCCATATTAGTATCTAATTCATAAGTTCCTGCTTGTAAATTTAAATTTCTATTTAAAATTACATAAATGTATGATGAAAACTTACTTTTAATTAAATTAGCTTCTTTAAGATCATTTACTATTTCTATTTTATTAGTACCCGCATCTACTGTAAATTCTACTAATTTACTTTTTTTAGATACAGGACCCAATCCATAAAAATATAAACCTATTAAACCAACTATTAAAACCCCAATAACCCCTAAAATTATTACTATCTTTTTTTTCATACAACCTCTTAATTTTATTCTCCAATTTTATCTTCAATTTGAGCTAACAAAGTTTCAATTAAATTCCATTCTTTTTCAGTTTCAATATCTCTTAACTCTAACTTTTCTCCGTCTTTATCATAAGTCGCGGCATAAGTCATTAAACTTCCATCTTCATCCATAACATTATCTGTAAAAACAATATAACTTTTCTTTGTTTCCTCTGAATCAAACGTAAAAAGTATCTCATACTGAACAGTCTTTCCCATATTATCAGTAATTGTAAATACTCTACCCTTTTCTTTATTCATTTATATTCTCCTCCATCTTTATAAATGTTTCTAAAATAATCTGTGCTGCTACTCCATCTATAACTTTCTTTCTTTTTCCTCTACTTATATCAGCATCCAATAATATATTTTCTGCTTCTACTGTACTTAATCTTTCATCTACCAATATTATAGGAATTTTAGTTGCTTCTTCTAACATCTTTTTAAACTTTAAACTTCTTTCACTAGCAAACCCTAAAGAATTATCCATATTTTTAGGTAAACCAAGGGCAATCTTTTCAATATCATATTCTTCTATAACTTTTAATACTTCCAAAACTGCTTGATTATAATTTTCTTTATCAAATTTAACTACTTTAAGCATACTAGCTAATATTTTATTTTTATCTGTTATTGCCATTCCCAAACTTTTAGTACCTAAATCTAACCCTAAATAACGCATTACATAATCATTCCTTCTTAAGTACATACACCATTTTAACAAATTTTCCACAAAAATACAAGCTTAACCTCAACTTAAGCTAATCTTTGTAATTATCGCAGCGACCCCGCCAAACAATCTTTGTCTTTTCATCTTTATCAACTTTAAAAGCAAAACAAGAAGTTTTATCCTCAGTACATATTGCAACTCCACAATATTTTTCTTGTCCTTTTCTTTCTTTATCATGCCTATATAATGGCACAAAAACTATTAAAATAAGACATTCTATAACTATTAAGCCTAATAAAACAAGCAAAAAAGCTTTTAAACTAATATCTCTCTTCAACTTAAATCACCTCTATATATTAGGAGTTACATACTTTATCAATATAATAAATATCAATAAAAGAATAGCAACTCCAAAAAATATTGCCTCATATAATTTAATAGTTTTACCATCAGAAGATTTGTTATTTCTCTTACTTTTATTTTTTTCTTCTTTTTTCGTCATTTTCTTCACCATCCTAATTGTATCACAAATAAGAGCATAATAAAAGCCTAAGACTATTAAATCCTAGCCTAATTTAGATTCGTTAAATCAATCTAAAGTGCACAAATAAGTGCAATTAACCTGAAAAAGTACATTTTCATAAGAAAGTGCACTTTT